>JAAZGX010000071.1 GCA_012511005.1 Clostridiales bacterium | reverse complement strand
CTTTGAAGTACGCGCGCTTTTTTTAAGTTTTCAAGCCTTGTTTTCTCTGCCGCAAGCCTATCTTTTAAAAGCCTGTACATATACGCTTTGCCGGAGGATATAGAAGCTTTTAGCTCAACAATATCAGGAACGGCTATTTCCGCCGCCGCTGACGGTGTCGGCGCTCTGTGGTCTGCCACAAAGTCACTAATAGTAAAATCCGTTTCGTGACCTACCGCTGAAATTATCGGTATTTTTGACATATAGACGGCACGGGCGACAACTTCCTCATTAAATGCCCAAAGCTCCTCAATACTGCCGCCTCCGCGCCCTATTATAAGCACATCTGCCGCCTCTTTTTCGTTAAAAAGAGTAATAGCTAAAGCTATTTCTGCCGCCGCTTTATCCCCTTGAACGGATACGGGGTGAAAGACTACCTGTGCTATAGGGTACCGCCTTTTTAGCACCGTTATAATATCACGCACGGCAGCGCCTGTGGCAGAGGTTATGACGCCGACTTTTTTCGGAAAAGGCGGTAGAGCCTTTTTTTCAGTCTCATTAAAAAGCCCCTCTTTTTGAAGTTTTTCTTTTAATTGCTCAAACGCAAGACTTAAAGCTCCTATGCCGTCCGGCTGCATATCTTCAATATATAATTGGTATGAGCCGTCCTTCGTGTAAAGTGATGCCCTGCCTCTGATTATCACCTTCATACCATCAGAAGGCTTAAACCTTAACCGTGACGCATAGGAAATGAACATAACTGCACGAATAACGCTGTTGTCATCTTTAAGGCTCATATATAGATGACCGCTCGTATGGCGTTTAAAGTTGCTTATTTCGCCCGTTATAAAAAACATACTTAAAACATCATCGTTTTCAAGAAGTGTTTTTACATAGTTATTTAGCTGTGAAACAGTAAGTACTGTAGGTGTGGGAGAGTACATTATTTTTCCTCCAAAAAAGAGAGCACTGCCACCCCTGCGGCATTGTCCGACGAAAACTCGCTATGTGAAAATATGGCAGGCAAAATATCGGAAATCCTTTGTCTTAGCGCTTTACTTGATGTTACGCCGCCTGAAAAAAGTATGGGCAGACTTCCATATGTTTTAGCGGCGGCTTGATACATTTCGTTGAGCGCCAATGCTATATTATCAAAAATAAACCGTGCGACATCACTTTCATCCGTTTTTTCTTCAAGCATTTTATACGCTTTGTTTTCAAGACCGGAAAGAGAGCAGTCTCCGTCTTTTAACTTAAAATGCGCGCCTGTAAAATAGTCTGCCTGACTTAAAAGAGCTGTCTCGTCAAGCATTTTACCTGCCGGAAACGGAAATCCCAAGTTTACACCTATTCTATCAACTAATTGCCCCGCTTTAAGGTCAAGTGTTGAAGCTACAGTTTTTGTGTTAAACAATTTATTGCCGTTTGGCGTTACTAAGAGAAGTGATGTTGTGCCGCCGGAAATGTGAAAGGCTAAAAAACGCTCACTTAAAAGGTCAAGCCTTTTTGCAGAATAAAGGGCGGAAACTATATGCCCTTGTTGGTGTGAAAAGCGGTGAATTGGTATACTAAAAGCAGCGGCTATTACTCTTGCGGCACACTCCCCCGCAAGAAAACACGGCATATAAGAGCCGTCTCTGCTTTCCGGTTTTACGCTTACCCCAATACAATGAGGCGGCGGGCATAAAGAGAAAAGCTCCTCTAAAACCTCCGGCAGTTGTGTGTTATGATGAAAAACAGCATCACTTTGTCGAAGTCCTCGCTCTCCCCTTTTTACGGGAAGCATTCTCTTTTTTTGAATTACTTCCCCCGTTTCACTGTCAAAAAATGCGGCGGAGGTCGTATAATTGCTCGTATCTACACCTAAAAAATATCTCATAATTCTTTCTTCTTCGCAACAGTCCCAAGTACGCCGTTAATAAAAGAGGCATCTTCCGGCGTAGCGTATTTTTTGGCAAGCTCAACAGCCTCATTTATTGAAACGCCCGTCGGTATATCCTCAATATAAAGCATTTCGCATACGGCTAAACGGAG
>JAAZGX010000070.1 GCA_012511005.1 Clostridiales bacterium | reverse complement strand
GCGCGGTCAGCCTTTTTCATATCATCGGCACTCATTTGCCTGTCAAGCAAAATATTTGAAAAGGCGCCGCCTCTTTCAATTCGGAGCAGTGTTTTAATTGCAAGAATTCGCGGAGAAACACTCATTTTCTTCTCCCTCTGAAAAGCAGCATTAGCCTAAGTAATTGTGCAAGGCTAACTGCAAAAGCCGCAAGATAAGTGAGTGCCGCTGCAGACAGCACTTTTTTAGCTGCTTTACTTTCATCCGGTGACAGCATTTCGTAAGCGTCAATAGCCTCAAGCGCTCTTGAACTTGCATTAAACTCCACCGGCAAAGTGACAAGGTGAAAAATTACTACAAATGAGAAGAATATTATGCCAAGAAAAAGCAGCGGGTCCATACTAAAGAAAATTCCTAACAATATAAGCGGAAAGCTCAAGGACGTGCCGATATTCGTTATTGGTAAAATAGCATTTCTAAGTTTAATCGGATTGTAGTTTTCGCTGTGCTGAACGGCATGCCCCGCCTCATGGCAAGCGATACTTATAGCCGCTATTGATGTTCCGCCGTATACCTGCGGCGACAGCCTTATTATATTCGTGCGCGGGTCAAAATGGTCTGTTAGTCTGCCTTGTACACCCTCAATAGCAACATTTGTTATTCTGTGCTGCCTTAGCACCATCTCTGCCGCCATATAGCCTGTCATACCTCGTGAGCTTGCAACTCTTTCATATTTCCTATATGTCATCTTCATTTTCGCTTGAATTATAAGTGAAGCGATAAGTGGAATTACCACAAAAACTATATAGTAATTGTCTTGAATAAAATAAAAATAAGGCATATATTCATCTCCTATCAATTAATATTATGACCGCAAATAAACTCTGCTCCTGTCATTTTTCTTGAGCCTTCCGGATGTATTTCAAGTATTTCAACAGCATTCCCATCGCCGCAGGCTACATATATACGGCATCCGTCCTTATATACTGTCCCGGGGCTTTTCATGGTTTCCCCTGCAACTGTTGTTTTGTGTATTTTTACGGTTTTTCCGCATAAAACAGCGCAGGCAGAGGGCCAAGGGTTTAACCCTCTTACTTTATCGTGTACTTGTTTGGCGGACTGCGTAAAGTCTATCGGCGAACAACTTTTTGAAAGTATTGGCGCAAGTGTGTGTTTCGTGTCATCTTGCTTTATTCGTTCTATCGTTTTGTTTTTTATCTTTTCAAGCGTTTTCTTAAGGGTAACGGCTCCAAGCTCTGCTAATGTGTTGTGAAGCTCGCCTGAGGTTTCGTTTTCCCCTATTATACACTCATCTTGAACAAGAATATCCCCCGTATCAAGCCCGGCGTCCATTTGCATTGTCGTTATTCCCGTTTTTTTGTCGCCGTTTATTATGCTCCATTGAATAGGAGCCGCGCCGCGAAGTTTTGGCAGAAGCGACGCGTGTATATTTATGGCGCCATGTGACGGAATATTTAGTATAGACTGCGGCAAAATTTTGCCATAAGCTATTACAACGAGCAAGTCCGGACTATAACCTTCGATTATTTTCTGTGCCTCGCCGTCTTTCAGCGTATGCGGCTGGTAAACGGGAATATTGTGTAAAAGCGCCATTTCTTTAACGGGCGGCGCCGTTAGCACGGCTTTTCTGCCCTTTGGTTTGTCCGGCTGTGTGAAAACAGCTTTTACATCTTCATTTTCAATAAGGTACAGGAGTGTTGGAAGCGCAAATTCAGGAGTACCCATAAAAACAATTTTCATATTTTTTCTCTTTCTGTAAAACTTTTATTGGTCTTCTTCATCAAATTGATGAAGCGTTTCGCCATCTGCTAATTTATCAGAGTATAGAACTCCGTTAAGATGGTCATATTCGTGGCAAAAACAGCGCGCTTTTAGCTCCTCGCCTTTATATATGCACCATTTGCCCTCTCTGTTTTGTGCTTTTATTTGAACACTTGCCGGCCGCTCTGTAACGCCCGATTTCCCCGGTAGTGAAAGGCATGCTTCTTCCTCTTGCTGCGACCCCTCAGTAAAAATTATTTCAGGGTTTATAAGCTCTATTATACCCTCTCCGAAATTACATATGAATATTCGCCTTAATACTCCTACCTGAACAGCGGCAAGCCCTATTGCAGAAAGGCCTTTTAGCGTATCCGCCATATCGTCAAGCAGTGTAAAAAGCCTGTCGTTAAATTCCGTAACGGGTCTGCTTTTCTTTCTTAAAATCGGGTCATCGTCAACCCTTATGTTTCTAATTGCCATATTAATCTCCTATTCATAGTCAACAGAAAGCGCTACTGCCGGTCTTTTCGGTTTTTTGTTGTATTCTATAATAAGATAAGACATCATTTGCCTAAATCTTTTATTGTTTTTACATTTAACGGTTATTTTGTACCTGTATTTATTGTTTAATTTGTCAATCCTCGGTTTTATAGGTCCTAAAACATTTAGGGCTATATCTTTATACTCGTCTTTCACGGCATTTACAAGCATATCAAAAAAGTTCTTTGCGCCTTTGTGCGCCGCAGCCTCACTTTCCGAATAGAAAAGCATTGTGCATATATCGCAAAACGGCGGGTATACCATTGTTTTTCTAAGTACTATTTCCGTTTTGTAAAAAGCGTCATAATCCTGATTTGCGGCAAGAAGGATTATTTCGTTATCCGGCAAAACTGATTGTATTACCGCCTCACCGCCCGCCTCGCTTCTGCCTGAACGCCCTACAACCTGAGTTAAAAGAGCGAACGCTCTTTCCGCACTTCTAAAATCGTCGTTATAAAGCTCCCTGTCTACGGAAATAACTCCGACGAGCATAACATTCGGAAAGTTAAGCCCTTTCGCCACCATTTGCGTACCTACAAGTATATCATATTCACCGGCAGAAAACGAATTTAATTTATTTTCATATGAATAGCGCGCACCTGTCGTGTCAGCGTCCATACGCAAAATGCGTGCAGAGGGAAACACCTTTTCCAATTCATCCTCAACTTTTTGTGTACCCGTGCCGTAATAGTTTATTCCGCCGCTCTTACAGTATTCACAATTATTAGTATATGCTCTCACATATCCGCAACTGTGGCACATTAGCTTACTGTCCGCACGGTGATAAGTAAGAGCTATGCTGCAATTAGGGCAAAGAGCAACTCTTTTGCAATTTGTGCAGCGAGCAAATGTATTGAAACCACGCCTGTTTATAAGGAGTATCGCCTGCTTTTTATTTTTAAGGCAATTTTCTAACTTATCATATAAAACATTGCTTAGCGCACCCTTTGTTTCTGAGGTATCCACTGTTATAACCTTCGGTAAAACAGCGCCTCCATAGCGTTTTTTTAGAGTGACAAGGGAGTACTTCCCATCTTTCGCATTCTTGAATGTTTCAACGCTTGGGGTTGCCGAGCAAAGTAAAAGAAGCGCATTATTATAGACCACACGGAATTTTGCTACCTCCCGTGCGTGATATTTCGGCGCCATTTCGGATTTATATGTATGCTCCTGCTCCTCGTCTATAACAATAAGCCCTAAATTCTTAACAGGGGCAAAAACCGCGGAGCGCGTTCCAAGTGCTATTGATGCCTCGCCGTTTTTCACTCTTTGCCACTCGTCTATTCTTTCACCGGCGGAAAGTGCGCTATGAAATACAGCAACCTTGTCTCCGAATTTCGAGTAAAACAGTGAAAGTGCCTGTGCCGTTAAAGAGATTTCAGGAACCATTATTATTACGCCTTTTCCCTTGCGTACAATATCCTCTATAATCTTTAAATAAACTTGTGTTTTTCCGCTTCCCGTTACTCCGTAAAGCAGCGCCGCTTTCGCCTCTTCTGATAAATATAATTGTTTTAATGTACTATATGCTTTGTTCTGCTCTGCATTTAGCCTATTTGCGGTTCGTTCGTTTGTATAAATATCTGTTTTTGGCCGCCTGTATTCCTGTCTTTCATATAAATTAACTAAACCTTTTTTTGAAATAGCCGTTATTACGCTTGAGGTAACTGAGGCAAAGCCGCAGAGTTCTTTAACGGATGCGTTTTTAACCTCAAATAGAAGTTCCAACACAGAGCGCTGTTTTTGTGTAAGCTTTTGTCCGCTTTCCAAAAACTCCTCGCCCTCTTTTGTAATTGAAGCGAATAGAACGCTTAAATCCCCTATTTTTCTTACACTTTCAGTATTCTTTGTGATATATCCTTTTTCGATTAACTGTTCCGGCGCCGTACAAAACTCGTCAAGCCCTAAATCCTTGTATAACTTTTCGTGCTTCACATACGCTCCCTTAGCGGCAAGATACTTAAAAATTTCGGCGGCTGTTTCTGATACAGATGGTAAATCAGCTTCATTTTCACTGATAACCGCTGCATACGAAACAACCGTTTTTAGGTCTATACCGGCGGGCAGCACGCTTTTTACTGCATCGTAGTATGTACAAAAAGTCGTGTCTTTTAGCCATTTTATAATTTTTAGTGCCTCGTTATCCAACAAAGGCGTTCTGTCAAGTACCGCCGCAACACTTTTAAGACCCGTATTGTCTTTAACTTCAAAACTGCTGCCTATATAAAGCACAATAGCAGGTGTTTTCCTGTTCCCTCTTCCAAACGGAACCTCTACCCTTGTACCTATAAATACATCATTTTCAAATTTTTTGGGCAGTAAATAAGAGTACTCAATATCAAAATGATATGATACACCCTTAACGGCAACTTTTACATACTTTCCATCGCCCATAAGCGCGTTCCTTATATATTCCTTATTTCTTCAGGCTCAATAATAGAATATTTACCGTCTATTATCTCCTGCAAAGCAACTGAAACGGGTTTTTCAGTTGAAATAATTTTTTCCTCTTCATTTTCCACCGCTATTTCACGCGCCCTTTTTGCTGTTGCCGTAACAAGTGAATAACGGCTTAAATTGTCTTTTAATATACTATTTAAATCGGGATTAAGCATTGTTTATTACCTCATTTACATATTTTTGCATACTTTTATACTTTAATTGCTCCGCTCTTATAATGGCGCAAATATCGTCTGCCGCTCTGTCAACAACATCATTTATAACTATATAATCATACTCGTTAGCGCGTTTTAGCTCACTTCTTGCTATTTCTATACGCCTTGCAATATCTTCGTCACACTCTGACTTTCTTGCTTTTAGCCGCGTTATAAGCTCTGCAAATGTTGGTGTAGAAAGAAAAATAGAAATTGTTTTGGCAAACCCGCTTCTGATTATTTGCGCTCCCTGCACTTCAATTTTTAGAAACACAATTTTCCCCTCGTTGAGCCAGTTTTCAATTGTTGTTTTCGGGGTGCCGTAGTAATTCTCGCCGTATTTTGCGTATTCTAAAAAATAACCCTGCTTTATCTTCTCATCAAAATCCATAAAGTCAGTAAAGATATAGTCTTTTCTGTCTGTCTCTTCCTTACGCTTTTGGCGAGTAGTCATTGATACGGAAAGACACATATGGGGCATTTTCTCTTTTAGCTTTTCAAGCACGGTATCTTTGCCCACTCCGGAGGGACCCGAAAGTATGACGAGCAATCCGCCGTAGCTTGCACAATTACTCATAATCCTTGCCTCCGTCCATGTCCTCTGTACCCGTAAACCTGCCGGATATTGTTTCGGGCTGCAAAAATGTTAAAATTACATGGTCGCTATCAGTAACGATAACTGCTCTTGTTTTCCTGCCTTGAGTAGCGTCAATTAAAAAGCCTCTCTCTTTGGCGTCCTGTATTATTCTTTTTATAGGGGCTGAATCAGGGCTTACAATAGTTATTATTCGTCCGGAGTTTACAAGGTTACCGAAACCGATATTTACAAATTTCATACAGCTACCTCTACTCAATATTTTGGATTTGCTCTCTTATTTTTTCCGCTTGTGCCTTTATCTCTATAACGCTTCGAATAATATTTACATCCTGTGCCTTCGAGCCTATTGTATTAGCCTCTCTGTTTATCTCTTGCACCAAAAAATCAAGCTTGCGCCCTATTGTGCCATTATCTGAAAGTATTGACAAAAGCTGCAGAAGGTGGCTGTTAAGCCTCACCGTTTCTTCGTCTACCGCGACTTTGTCGGCATATATTGCAGCTTCCGTTAAAAGCCGCTGTTCGTCAACGGGCATATCTCCTATTGCCGCTCTCATTCTCGTTAATAGCTTTTCGTTATACTCCAATGCCGTTTCCGGTGAACGCCGTTTCACAAACTCTAATTCCTTATTTATTAACTCAACTCTCGAAACAATGTCGTCTTTAAGGCGGCTGCCCTCTTTTTCGCGCATTTCATAAATTTCTGATAAAGCGTTATCCAAAGCCGTTTCAACTACGCTCCATATTCTATCCTCATCTATCAAAACGGGCATAGGCGTAATAATATCAGAATACCGCATAAGCTCCGAAACAGAAGAAATCTCTCTTATCTCAAGTCTTTTAGCAATTGCGTTTGCGGCGCTGAGGTATTTTTCTGCCAAAGCGTGATTTGCCTGTACATTAACATCCTCACCCTCCGGAAACTCAAGCTGTACAAAGCAGTCTACCTTGCCGCGCTCAATCTTAGAGTTGACAGCTTTTCGTATTCTGTCCTCTAAATATGAATAATTTTTCGGAATTCTTGCAGAGAACTCAAAAAACCTGTGGTTTACGCTTCTAAGCTCTAACGATATGGTAAACCCGTCAATATTTCCTCTAAAACCGCCAAATCCGGTCATGCTTTTTATCATAAAAATACCCACTCTTATTCTATTTATTTTATCATAACTCTTAAATTATGTCAATTTCCTTGTATCTTGAAACTCTTAACTTCCTCCGGTGTCAGCTCTCGAAATGAGCCGGGAGCTAACATTCCGAGCTTTACTGTTCCTATTGCCGTTCTTTTAAGCCTTTTTACTTCGAGGGATGCCGCTTCACACATTCTGCGGACTTCTCTGTTTCTGCCCTCGCTTATTTTAATCTCAAGCACATCTCTGCCTTCATATTTTTGAAGAACTGTGACTTCTGCCGGCGCTGTAATTCTGCCGTCAATATAAATCCCTTTGCTAAGCTTTTCTATTTGCTCTTCGCTTTGTATTGGAAAAACTGTAACGCGATATGTCTTTGTAATTCCGTATTTCGGATGCATAATAGCGTTGGCAAATTCTCCGTCATTAGTAAACAGAAGAAGTCCCTCGGAATTCCTGTCAAGTCTGCCGATAGGAAAGACAGGCAATCCAACATCTTTTACTAAAGAGGCAACGCACTTTCTGCCCATTTCGTCACTCATTGTCGTAATATAGCCGCGCGGCTTGTTCAGCATTATATAAATATGCTTATCGGGTCTTTTAAGCTTTACGCCGTTTACTTTTACTTCGGCGTCATAAGGGTCAACCTTGTCCCCAATATTAGCTTTTCTGCCGTTTACGAATACCTGCCCCGCCGCTATCATTTCTTCCGCTTTTCTGCGTGACAGATAGCCGCACTCTGATATATATTTTTGAAGTCTTATTTTTTCCCGTGTCATTTATAATTCCTTATTTTTTAAAAATTAAATCTGCTCTTTCTTTTAAAAAGCTTCTTATTTTATTAATAAAGCTTTCGTACTTGCACAAGTCCTCATCATACTCTGTTTCTACATCAAACTTTGCGACAAGCGAAACAGACTCCACAAGAGCGTCTCCAATATAATAGTCCATTCTGCCTACTATTTTTCCCGTTTTAACGGGCGCATATACGAATGGCTCAATATATACTTGCCTTGTAACGGTTTCGGACTTACCGTTTATTAAGGTATACTGTGGCTGCCTAAAAGGTTCTACAGTGACTTTAGGGATAATTCCGCCCACGACCGGCACATCAAATTGTGTAAGATTGCCTTCAATTTGCGTAATTTCGCATGTTGAAAAACCATAATTAAGAAGCTTTTTATGGTCACCCCAGTCATTAGGAGCATTGAGCGTTACACAGATAAGAGTTATTCCGTCCTTTTGTGCTGCAGATACGAGGCACCGACCGGAATTCTTTGTAAATCCCGTTTTTATGCCGATAACCCCGTCATAGGATGAGAGCAGCCTGTTGTGATTATACAGTGTTCGTTTGTACGGCGGATTGCCGTACTCAAGGCTTGCGCTTTTTAATGAGCATATTTTTACGAACGCCGGATTTGAAACGGCTGCAGCGCCTAAAACTGCCATATCATATGCCGTAGAATAATGCTCTTTGTGCCAAAGCCCTGTTGGATTAACAAAATTCGTGTTGCTCATACCAAGCTGCTTTGCTTTATCATTCATTAGTTTTGCAAAGCTTTCTTTACCGTCTGCTATAACGAGTGCCGTCGTGTTGGCGGCATCGTTGCCGCTTTGCAGCAGCATACCGTATATAAGCGCTTTTACCGTTACGGTGTCTCCCTCTTTTAGCCCCATAGATGTGCCTTCTACCGTTACCATTTCTTTCGTTGTAACTATTTCCATATTCGGGTGTCCATACTCAATTGCTAAAAGAGATGTCATTATTTTCGTAGTGCTTGCAACCCCAAGTTTCTTATTTTCATTTTTTCCGTATACTACACGGTTACCGTCCGTCGTTATTAAAACTGCTGACTCTGCGGATACAGACAAAGGAGCTGCCGCTGATACGCTTCCCGTTAAAATAATGACTAAAAGAATAAAAACTGTTATTTTTTTCATTATATATCACCTGCCTTGTACAAGATATGCAGGTGATATTAGAAAAATTATTTACAGTTTATTTTTCGCTTGCGTCCGAACTGGCGGTTTCATCCTTTTTAACCTTGCTAACAAGACCTGAAACCTTGTCAAACATTTCAGGAACGAGATTTATAACTCTCTCTGCCGGATTATTAAGTCCGGAAATTTGCCTTATGCTTACATCGCCGTCTCTTACAATAAGGAATGCTACGGGGTTAATGGTAATACCCGCGCCGCCGCCGCCGCCGAAAAGCTCAACATTGTTTTTCGAGGGGAAGTCAGAGCCGCCTGACGCAAATCCGTAAGTAACCTTTGATACGGGAATAATAACCGTTTTGTCGGGAAGATTTATAGGCTCGCCGATAACTGTGCTGACATCCACAAGCTCGCGTACCTTTTCGATTGTTACGGAGAGAATGTTCGCCGCCTTTTGCTCTTTCATTCAAAAGCACCGCCTTTACTTTTTTTATTATTTATATTTTTGATTGCTTTTTTGGCTTTCTTAAAAGCTTTATAAGCACTTTCAAAACAACTTTAAACAGAAGTCTTACAACAAAAGCTATTGCCGCGTTTAACACTTTTCTTGGTATGACAAGAAGCTTTACATAAAGATGAATTTCGTTTTTATATGCAATATAATCCGGATAAATATCTATATCATATTTTCTTGTTTTAAGCCGAGAGATTATGCTGCCAAACAGCGGATACAGCTCTGCACATACTTTTCCATATTCAATAGCCGTTTTTGCAGCGTCAGGCTTTGATACTCTCATCGTGTAATAAAGCTCGTCTATAATAATAGCCTTTAATGTGTTTCCTAAAAACTTATTTAACGCGTCCACAGAGTCCTTTAGCATTTTAACAAGCCCGTCGTACCCGTGAGCATTCCAAAGGTCTTTTAGTAGTGAAGGGGGTTTTTTCGTGGTTTTTGCCGCTTTCTTTTCATCGGTTGTTTGAAGTCCCGTTTCAGGCTCAGGTGTTTTTTCGCTTTTTGCTTTTTCATCTTTTTCGCTTTGTGCTTCATTCTTTTTGTCTGACTGCTTTTCAATCAAAGGCAGCAGGTTAAATTTTAAGAACAGCCATTTTATTTGCAGTTCAATATATTCCTTGTATTCAATCAATACGGTAACACGGATTGAAAGCACAAGAATGAAAAACACAACAATTCCAAGTACTGTTAAGAGAAACGGCAAAAGCTCACCTTCTTTATTTTATAGTTAGATATTTTCTGCTAAATCGAGTGTAATTTGATTTAAGTCTGCATCAGTATCAGACATTAAAAGCTCTTTATCATCCTTTGGCAGCTCCGGTAAATCATCAAGAGAAGAAAGTGAAAAGCACCGTAAAAATGCAGAAGTAGTGCCGTGCAAAATCGGTTTACCGGGAAGGTCAAGCCTGCCCTTTTCTTCAATTAACCCTCTTTGAGTAAGCGTTGTGATAACTCCTGAGCATTCAACGCCTCTTATTTGGTCTATGTAAGACTTAGTGATAGGCTGATTATACGCTATAATGGCAAGAACCTCAAATGCCGCTTGCGATAAAGGTGTATTTCTTTTTAAGTCAAGCGCCGCTCTTACCTCGTTCACAAATTCTTTGCGGCTGCAAAGCTGATATTTTGCACCAAGTTTTAAAAGGCAAATTCCGCTTCCTGTTTCATCAAGTCTTGCCGCTAAATTTTCAAGGATTTTTTCTGTATCCAGAACAGATATTTCTAACACTTCTGCTATTTTTTCCGCCTCTAACGGCTCAGCGGCGGCAAAAAGAATTGCTTCTGCGGCAGATATTAGATTTTTTGCTTTCATAATACTCCCATTTCCTTAACATTTGTTTCAACGAGTGAAACTGCCGTTTCATCACCCGTTCCGGAGATATAAATCATCTTATTTCGCGCAAG
>JAAZGX010000069.1 GCA_012511005.1 Clostridiales bacterium | reverse complement strand
ATGTCAAGTACATGAAATAAAGTGCCGTCCTCAGTCGGGAGAATAGTCATTCCCTCTCCCTCTGCCTTTTCGTGCAGGTTCCTTGCAAACGCTTTTCTGACTTGCCCCGTTTCAAGGTTTACGGCAAATACCGCATGCTCCTCCCTGCTTACTGAAAGATACAAAATACCGTCATACATTTCGCCGCCTTGTACCTTATGGACGGAGTCCTCAAGGTGTATTTGCTTTATAAACTCCATCGTGTTTATGTCAAACACATTAATCTCAGTTATGTGGTCACGCCTTGCGGTGTATAGGTATTCGTTATCAGTGTCGGCAACGCACCAAGGAGCGCCTTTCTCCTGCAATTCAAGCGGCAGGGGATAATAATCCAAAAGCTTTAATGTTTCACTGTCATAAACACCGATAAAAAGGTTCTCGAATACCTTGCTGTCCTCTATCGGAGCATAAACTTTTCCGTCATAATAGCTTATTCCGCCTATATGCTTACAGCCTAACTGCTGCAGCTCAAAAGGTATTGCCATAAGGTTTCTTGCAACAACGGTTTCACCGTCAAGCTCTGTTTTTATAAGAAAATAGTTAGAGCTGAAATAATAATATTCACCGTCGTTCGTTACCCCTTGCGCTCGGACGAGCGCGTCTGTCAAGGCAAAGCTTTGAGTATTTTTAGGCTCATAAAAGTCTTCACGCGGGGGACTTTCGGCAATATCCGAAATTAGGAATAAAAGCGCGCAAAAAATTGCCCATGTTGTTTTAACTGCTGTAAAAAAACCGTTAGTCATTTCATTAAACACTCCGTTTCGTTTTGCTGTAGACTAAGTCTTTTAAGATTCAATCGTCAAATTCTCCTCGTGACGGTTTTTCCTTATAATCTCAAGCTCCTCGTACATCTTCGACTTCTTTTCGCCCTCAATATCGTACCCGAATTTAAGGATAATTGCCTTGAACAGATTGCTAAGAGCGTATCCGAAAACTAAAAAGGCTAATAACCACAGGCAGGTTTTCCAATAATCGGGCTTGCTTTTCATCGTTTCCACAAGGTCGCCCTCTTTGGATACCTCATAGCCTACCCAAGCTATAACATAGGGAATTAAAGCGCTTTTTACATAGTTTAGCACATTTGTTATCCATGATGGGACTACGCCGTGTATAGCTTCAAGCCGCTCTCCGGTCTCCCATTCAAGATAATCGTTAAACTCGACGGTAAGGTGGCTCGTAGACAGTTCTTGAAAACCTACGCCTATGCCAAAGAAAAAGTAGAATATAAAGAATACTATACCAAACTCTTTCGTTAAAATTACGGCTATAAATATGAGTGTTGCGGCAAGCATTGAATAAACACCTGTAAATTTGAGCATCTTTGTCGGCTCTATTCTGTTTTGGAATTTAGAATAAATAAGGTTTCCTACCACGGTACCTATTGCAGTTGGCAAAGTTAAAAGGAGAATATTTCCCGAGCCTACTGTAATAGCGGCAAGGTATGTAGACATCGTGCCAAGCATAGCAAGTACATTAACCCACTGCATTAAATAATATGACCTATAATTTTTATATTGGAAAAGTGAAAACAAGGCGCCCGAAAGCTTGATTTTCTCTTTTTTAGGAAGCTCAATTCTTTCTTTACAGAAAAATGCGCACATAGCACTGCCCACACTTGCTATAATACCGGAAATTATCGCACAAGAAAGATACATCCCTTGCTTTGTGCCGCTTTTATATAATCCCGTATAAATAAAAGTATAAAGATAGGCGCCGCCATAGCCAAGATAATAAAACACCTGCCAAAGTGTCGCCACCGTCTTTTTCTCTTTAAAGTTCGGCGAAATAACTTGCGGTATATTAGTTCCAAGGTTGTTAAAGCCTGTAAATATCGTGCTGAGAATTGCAAGAATATACCTAAACATTATCATACCCGTTTCGTCAAGGCTCGTCGGAATAACATAGTTAAGAACAGTAATCACGAAAACCGGCACAAGGCAAATCAAATACCACTGACGATAACGACCCCACCTGCTTTTCCATTTGTGAGCAACAATGGCAACAATCGCTCCTACAAAATAAGCAAGAACGGTTGTAATCGTCGTTTGAATAAATGTTATGTTTGCAAGCTTTTCAGAGGTCATGCCTGCTACTTGACCATAATAACACTCATATATAAATGTGTTTGAGATTGTGGCAAGCGTCGTTATTAAAACTCCGCCGATACGGGCAAGGCAAATGCTTATATACTCTATAAGCGTAACATTGTTTTGAAGCTCAAGCGGAATGTCGGGGCTAAGGTTTTTACCCGACTCTCGTAAATTTAGCAACTTGCTCATAAGTTCACTTCCTTTTGTTAATATTATCATCTAATATTCTGTAAGTCAATACAGTTTCGTATTCTAAATGTTGAAATCATATTGCTTGTTATGTTATACTTACAAACGGCGGGAATTACCTTACCAAATATTGTTTAGACCGAAAGGAAGACACACTTATGAAAAAACCTATTTCTCTCCCTCCTAAGCTGACAAGGTTTATAAATCATTTCAAAAGATTTGATATAGAGGTTCCGAAAGAGCTTCTTGACAAACGCGCTATAAAGCCTGATTTACGCTCTTTTCCATATCCTCTGCCGCAAAGAAAATCGGAATACACCTGTTTTGCCGAAGGCAGAGGCGGCGTCATGTGGTACGGCTCTAACAGCGGTATTACCCGTTATGACCCTAATGCGGACTGTATTGAGGATATAATGATGTATTTCTCTGCTGACAGAGATTTGCTTGACAATAATATTCATGCGCTTTTAGCAGACGGCGACGGTGTTTGGACCTTAACAGAGAAGGGCGTAACGCATATTGATATGAAGCTTATAAGCGGAGAAGAAAAAGCAAGACTTTTAACAGAGGAAACGCGTAAATATGTTTCCCGTCACGGTATGGTCAGTCAAAGAGATTTGTCGAAACCCCGTGATGTAAAGTCAAGGGTGCCTTTCGGTCATTCCGATAATGACGGCGGTTTTACTGCCTGCTACGCCATAGGCGAAATTTTCCGGTATGCCACCCTTAAAAGGGATAAGGGCGAGCTTGACCCCGATACACAAAAGGCAAGAGACTCTGCTTTTTACGCGAGTGAATCAACTTTACTGATGATGTATCTTCCCGGCAGGGATGATGGTTTTGTGGCACGCTCTTATATCACAAGTTCAGAGCCTTTACCTAATGACGGTCTGTTTTATAAGAAAAACGGTAAGACGGCTGTATGCGTTAACACCTCTGCCGCCCGTAAAAGGGGACTTGTAGGTTTTGAGGTAAAGGCGGACGGTCACATTCCGGACCGTTT
>JAAZGX010000068.1 GCA_012511005.1 Clostridiales bacterium | reverse complement strand
AGGCGTCAAACGCTCTATTAAAAGCGAGTGAGCTTGACGATACTTTAGGAAATCTCTCTGATAGCGTTACGGATATTATGTACACATTGCAAAATGCGGCACAAGAAATAAGGGAAAAATATGACGAGCTTGAGTGTGATACTAACGAGCTTAATGAAATAGAAGAACGGCTTGACCTGCTTTATCGTTTAGGGCGGAAATACGGTGAGAGGGAGGAAAATATGCTTTCCTACCTTGAAAAAGCAGAGGAGAAATTAGGCTCTTTAATTTATTCTGATGAAAAAATAAAAAAGCTGAAAGAGCAAAGCGTGAAAGAATTAAAGCTATGCAAGGATATGGCGGAAACGCTTTCACAGAGAAGAAAAAAGGCGGCGGAAAGCTTTGAAAACGCTGTATCGAACGAGCTTGTTTTTCTTGATATGCCGTATGTAAAGTTTAAGACAAGTTTTGAAAAGGCGGAGCTTTCAGCCTCTGGTTTTGATAATGCCGAGTTTTTAATCTCTGCCAATATAGGAGAAGAATTAAAGCCCGTAGCGAAAATTGCATCAGGCGGCGAGCTTTCAAGAATAATGCTGAGTTTCAAAAATGTTATTTCCGATAAAGACGGTACAGATACTCTAATTTTTGACGAGGTAGACCAAGGCATAAGCGGCAGAGCGGCGCTAAAAGTTGGACAAAAGCTCAAAGAAGCTTCAAAAAATCGGCAAGTTATCTGTGTTACACACCTTTCACAAATAGCGGCATTCGCTGACTTTCACTTCCTGATTGAAAAAAGAACGCACGATAAAAAGACTTTGACTGACATTACACCGCTTAACATTGAGGGCAGAAAGCGTGAGCTTGCAAGAATAACGGGCGGCGGAGAAATTACGGATATACAGCTTAAAAATGCTGAAGAATTATTAGAATATGGGAGGGCACATTCATGAAAATAGGTGTATGCTTATCCGCCAAAGAAAGCGGGCGCATAAAAGCGGCAAAAAAGGCGGGATTTGATTATGTTGAAATTTCCGTAAGCGGTTTAAGCGATATGACGGGAAAAGAAATAGAGGAATTTAAGAAGACCCTCATAGAAAACAACATTCCTTGCGAAGCGGCAAACTGCTTTATAAAATCAGAAAACAAACTCGTAGGGGAAACGGTCGATTACAAAGCCATTACAGAGTATCTTGACAGAGTTTTGCCGAAAGCCGAAGAAATAGGAATAAAAACAATCGTTTTCGGAAGCGGCGGCGCAAGAAATAGAGAGGACGACTTTCCGGCTTATAAAGCATATAATCAAGTTGTACTATTCTTAAAAGAATATGCCGCCCCGAAATGTAAAAATTATGGTATAGAAATAGCTATAGAGCCTTTAATGCGTGAAGCCTCTAAAATGATACATACGGTAGAAGACGGTGTACAACTTGCAAAAGACAGCGCCTGCGACAATGTAAAAGCACTTGCGGATATTTTGCATATGTATAAAAATGATGACGATTTAGATAATATCTTAAAATATGACAAGGAGATAATTCACTCTCATATTTCAAATCCAATAGGCAGATATTTTCCGCTAAAAACAGACGAATACGATTATAAACGCTTTATAAATAACTTAAAAGCAGTAGGATGCAAAAGATGCTCTATAGAAGCACATACGGATAATTTTGAACTGGACATAAAACCCGCATTTGAGGTTTTAAGCTCATTAAGATAAAAAAGGAAACGGCGCGTTAAACGCGCCGTATTATTTTGCACGAGGCTTAGTAAAGAATGACACCAAAAGCCCCGACAGAACTGCCGCCATAATACCGGCGGCACCTGAAGACAGCGGCCCTGTTAAAATCCCCAATAGACCCTCACGCCCTATGGCTTCTTTCGTTCCTTTAGCCAAAAGAGCGCCAAAGCCCGTAAGCGGCACAGAGGCGCCGCACCCTGCCCACCTCAAAATAGGCTCATAAACCCCAATTCCAGAGAGGATAACACCGAGTATAACAAAACCCACAAGAATTTT
>JAAZGX010000067.1 GCA_012511005.1 Clostridiales bacterium | reverse complement strand
TTTAGGCGCGGGAGCGCTTTCTTCTTCCTCTTTCGTCTCGCTTTCGTTCACAAAGTCATCTATTGATAAAACGCCTTCTATTTTTTCATCCTCTCCCTCAATAAATTCTATATCAGGGTCGGATTCGTCAAATTCAAGCGATACACATTCGTCGCCGCTGTCATCATCTTCCTCTGTTTTCGTTTGCGGTTCCTCTTCTGCCAACTCATCAGAGCTATAGTCGTTTGCTGCTTGTATATTTTCTTTTGCTTTTTGCATAGCAAGCTCCGGCAACTGTGTTATTAGCTCTATGTGAGTTTTATACCTTGCCATTAACTCATTCTTAAATTCAGAAACCTCTTTTTTGAGCATATCGTATAAAATAGATTCACTCGTCAGTGTTCTTGTGGCGGCGCCTTGAAGGGATTTCGCCTCATTTTCCGCTTCACTGATAATATCCAAAGCATCTTTTTTAGCATTAGTTAAAATTAGCTCTGCTTCTTCTTTAGAGCTTTCAATAAGCTCTGACATTTCTGTATGGACGCTTTCAATCGTGTCTTTTTTTATAATTTCAACCTCGGCTTTTGCTGCCGCTAAAATATCCTCGGATTCACTCGACAAAAGCTGTGAACGCTCCTGTGCCTCTTTTTCTATTTTATCAGCGGCTCTTTGAGCCGTCAGTACGGCAGACTTTATACTATCCTCATCTTTTTTATACTGCTCAAGACGCTCTGCAAGCATACTAACCCTTTTTATAAGCTCTGCATTTTCCTTAAACATTTGCTCATATGATTCTGTTACGCTGTCAAAAAATAAATCCACATCCTCAGATTTATAGGAATTCCTGCCCGCAGGTTGAAACCTCTTGTCCTTAATTTCCATAGGAGTAAGCATAATATAACCTCCACATCTCTCTTTCAAAACTACTGTGTCCGATTGCTCGAAACAAAAATAATTAACAATTTAGAAAAACACGCCTGTGTTTTCTAACTCGTCAATCAAATCCCCCATTACATCAACATTATAGGGTGTTATAATAAATGTGTTATTAGCAACCTTTTTAAGCTCGCCCTGATTTGCATATGCCACACCGCTTAAAAAGTCTACAAGACGGCGCGCCACCTCCCTGTTTGTGGACTCAAGGTTTAATACGACCGTTCTCTTTTCGTTTAGATTATCTGCAATATCTCTTGCATCCTCAAATCTTTCGGGCTTTGCAAGCACAACCTGAAGCTTTGCGGTGGCGTGTATATTAACGACTTTGTTCGGGTCTTCCTCCTCGAGCGCTCTTTTATGCCTTGGTGAGTAGCGCGGCTGCGGCCTTTCATACTCCGCGTCTTCTTCTGAGGGCTTATATGTCATATAATCCTCGCGCTCCATTTCATCGTAATATTCCTCTTCCGGAATATTAATAATCCCCTTTATTTTATCAATAAACGACATCAGTTTCACTCCTTAATATATTCTTGCTCCGAAAATCGCCGAGCCTATTCGTACTAAATTTGAACCGTTAATAACGGCATTAATATAATCTCCCGACATTCCCATAGATAAAATGTCCATACAGATATTATCGTATTTTTTTGCCTTAATGTCAACAAAGATACGATACATATTTTCAAAATATTTGTTTAATTCAGTTTCTTTTTCGCAAATCGGCGGTATAGCCATTAAACCTTTAACCGATATGTTGTCAAAAAGTGATATCTCGTGAAGATTTTCTTCAAGTTCCTCAACTGAAAAACCGGTTTTGCTTTGCTCTTTACCTATATTTATCTGAAGCAAAATGTTTGTGCTTACAGAAAGCGACGCTGAAACGCGTGAGATTTCGTCTGCCAAGCGAACACTGTCCACCGACTGTATCATATTTACGGCGGACACAATTTTTTTCACTTTATTTCTTTGTAAATGCCCTATAAGGTGTTTTTCAAAATTCCCCTCTATTAGCTGTTCTGATTTTGATAAAAGCTCCTGCACCTTATTCTCTCCTATAAGGTCAATACCACACTTTTCTATCGCGTAATTAATCTTTTGCGGCTCTACCATTTTTGTAACGGCAAGAAGTTTGACATCTTTGGGACTTCTGCCTGACCGCACGGCAGCTTCAGCTATTTCCTCTTTTATTCGTTTTGTATTTTCTGATATATATTCAAGATTGTCATTTGATAAGCTTTCCGTCATATAAATCCTCTCCCTTCAAGATTACTTCATCGTAAAGCTTTATGTATCCGGCAGAATTTTCATCAGGTGTTACGGAAACAACATAATCCTCTGTGCTGTAAACCGCATTTATTTTTTTAAATTTTATTAAGTTTCCTGTTTTGATGAATACGCCTTGATTATTATCTATTACTCTTATAGCTTCTTTATTAATTTTATACACCGTATGCTCTCTTATTATCACCTGCAAATCCGCATTACGAATGTCCGAAAGTCCGTCTTTCATAATGCTGCATTCAAGAGCAAGTACAGTTTTTTCATCGCCTTTGTTTCCGAATGAATGTACCTTTGTAGAAAGCCTGTTAATGCTTTGGTGAGGCATATTTACATATACAGTATCCCCTATTTTCAGCTCGCCGAAATATTTATTTTCAACAACGCACAAAATATACCACTTAAACCCTTTTATTAGTTTACCTTTTACATTATTTGCAACAGAGGCAGGCTGTGCTTTAAAAACATTTTCTAAAAGCTCCGGTGAAATCTTTCCTATATCTGAAATGGAAACGGTTTTCTCAAATCCGTCCGTATACGAAGAAAAGTATCCCGGCGCATTTGCTGCTACCGCTTTATAGGATAGGGCAGAAACGCTTATTTTTGTTAATTCGCTTCGTAATGCATTTAATTTATGCTGAAAAGTAATTTGTGAGCCTGTGGCTATTTGAAGTGTTGTTATGCTATCTCTTAAAGCGTCAACCCTTGCGGATAAATTCTT
>JAAZGX010000066.1 GCA_012511005.1 Clostridiales bacterium | reverse complement strand
TTTATTCAGCGGGATACACTATAAACAACCTTTATTATCCTGTTATGGTTGATGTTCTTACTGACCATGGCGACAAATATAATATGCGTTATTTCCGCGGTACATATACGCCTGTGGCACTCTTAGCACCGCTTGTTTTATTGGCGTATTACGGCACGAGAGAGCGGCTTATTCTGCCTAAGAGCCGTATTACGAAAATGAGCTTTGCAAACTCAATGAGGGCTGTTGCGGGCAATAAAATCTTCTGGATTAAATGTGCGGACGGTTGGAACGACTTCCTTGAAGGCGCAAAGGGTAATGTGTGGGATTGGATGGTTTACCGTGCGCATATTATGAAAAGCACTACATATGGCCTTCTTAATACCGTTTCACATAACGCCTCATTTTGGGCTATGCTTTTATCACCATGGTTCATTAAAAGATTTGGCAAAAAGAATATAAAGATTTTTAAGAATACATTACAAATATTCTTAATTGCATCAATCTTTTTATTCTATAAAAACAAGTTTGCTGCTATCGGACTTTTTATAGTTACCACAATTGACAGATTTATTGACTGCGGTAATGTTATTGACAGTGCAATAGAGTCTGATATGCGTGATAATCAGCAATACTTAATAGGCGAGCGTATTGACGGCGCCTTCGGATTTGTAAGCTCGTATATGGGTAGCGTAATTGGCGCGGTGACAGGTTTGTTCATTCCCTATGTTTATAAGAAAAAAGGGTTTGACGGAAGCGATTACAGCGTCCTTGATGTTTATAAAAACTATAATGAAAATCTGCCGCTTTCACAGCAAACAAAAAATCCGGATTGCGTACTATTTTCTCTTATGGATACATTACTTGTAATTTCCGTTATAGGCGCCGCTATTGATGTGCTTCCTTGGTTTGCTTATGATATTACAGAAACGGGGCAAAAGGGTATGATACGAGTAGTTCGTATTCGTACAATTATTGAGGACCGAACTCTTAAGCATTCTGATGATGCATCATATATAGAGGGCAGCGAAGCTATTATTTCAGCCCGAAAATTCTACGGCTTAGAGAAACTCCCAAAGCCTACTAAAGATGCTTTAATAGCCGCAAGAGCTTTGCCCACGGCTACAAAAGAACAAAAGAATATACGGCAGGATGCAATAAAAGCCGCAAAACAAGAGTTTGAGGATGTAAGAGAGTATAACGAAAATGTTGAAATTGCAGAGTTTGTAATGCACGAATTACTTCGTTTTAAGAATGATTTCGGTCAAAAACAGCTTGAGGTTAGCAAGCTTATTGCCTCCGGCGGTCTAAACGGCTTCTTCAATTACGCAGAAGAAGCAATCACACTTGCAACCGACCTTCCGATAACAGATATAAGAGAAGAGCGCACATGGCGCAAGCAGGAGATACGCAACGCAAGAGCGCTGATAAAATCTAAAAAACTTTCCGCAAAGCATTATCCCAACGGAATTGTTGAGTTTGACCCTCAAACATATGATGACGCTTTTGACATGCCCGACGAAACTAAAGAGCAGGCCAAACTAAGGCGTGCCGCTATGAGAGCCGCCAACAAAGAGAAAAACCTGTATGCCGCCGTTACCGCTCCATATCTTTCGGCTCTTCGCACAATCGAGCTTTCTGAAGGGTACGATAATCTTGACGAGCTTATTTCCGATTATGATGATATAATCGGAAAACGCAATGAGCGGCATGAAAAAGAGCATGCGGAAATTATGCGCATAGCACAAGAGCGTGAAATTGACAGGCAACGCAAGATTTCTGAAAAGAAAATGGGCAAAAAATAAAGTATAATAAAAAAGGAAGCCGGCATATAATGCGACTTCCTTTTTGCAATATTAAAACTATGTCAATACCCTGTTGATAAAGGGGTCGGATAAAGAAATTTTCTCAAAGCTCTTTGCCATGGCAAAGGGCTTTTTTGCCGCCAAGGTTTCCGTCTTTTCAAAACATATCGGCTCTATATGCTCTATACAACTAAAAGTATACTCCTCAATCAGCGAGGCGTATACAGCGCCTAAAAGACTGCTGTTTACATTTGACTCATAAATTATGAGCTTTTCTTTACTCTGTGAAAAAAGAATATATCCATCATTTATTCCGTTAATGTTAAACACAACTGCCGCGCCGTTTTCACGAAGAAGCTCGTTTACATAAAAACTGTTTTGCTCTTTATTTATTCTTACACATTGTTCTTTATAAAATTCACTTTTACTATACGCAGTAAAAATCATTTCGGCATCACACTTTTTTAGCCGTATCGGAGCGTTATTTGCTGCTTCTCTTTTAACTTCGTCTATGTCCTTTTTTATGATAGTACGGTTAAAAGCGGATTTGAAACCAAATCTTTCATAATAGTTAAAAAGTGAACTTTCAGACGGAATAAGGGTTATTAGGCTATAACCTCTGTTTTTACATACCTCAAAGGATTTTTCAATTAGCTCTCCCATAATCCCTTTGCCCCTATAAGGCGGGTTTGTAGCGAGAGCATAAAGATATGCTACTTTAATTTCGCGTGACTTATAAAGCATTGTATACGGAATAATATAAAGGGCAGCTACGGGCTTTTTGTCTTTTATATAAACGAGTGTGTTTTCATCTTTATAAACGCTGTTAAAAAATGCGTTTAAGTATTCTTCACTGTCACCGAATGTATCGTGCCACAGTGTTTTCAGCTCATTTATATACTCATTTTTACTGTAAGCTATCATAATTTTACCTTACATATCCTTTTTTATTAACACGCCTTTTTCAACCATAAATGCAGGGTAATATGACTCTTTTGCTTTTCTTAGCCCCTCAATTCCCATATCCTCCTCGCGGTTTATAAACTTATACCCTGACATCTCGTTTATAACAAATTGCTGATTTATCATCGGATACCCGCCTAAAATATCGGGATACGCCTTTTCAAAATGTATAATAAACATATCATTTGACGGCTCGCCAAGCGTCATAGCTATAATCTCTTTATTCACTCTTATTATACCGCCCAAAAGATTTAGCTCTTTTCTGTGCTTTAGCCCTTTTGTAACGACGCCTATTTCCTCCGCCTTTTGTTTTTCATCAAGGCATTTATTGCGCACACACCATTCCTTTACCATTTCAATGCACTCATCAGTATTTTCGTCTGAAATGCGCTCATATGACCAGTCACTGTATATTTTTAAAAATTTATTAAGATGATTTCGTTTTGCACTGTATTTTCTCCCGCCAAGCGTGCTTAAATCCTCCACATTATAAACATAATCGGCATTATTCCTTTTATATTCAATGCAAAACTTGTCGGGGAACGCCTTTTCAATCTCCTCAAACATTGAAGGCTCAACAAGGCTCATATTAAATTGCTTTCCATTCTTTTCACAATATGAGAAAAGCCATTCAAACGAGCTTTTTATATCCCCGCTTCCCATTGGAAAAGTAAAAAAACTTTCGTTTCCGCTTTTAAATTCCAA
>JAAZGX010000065.1 GCA_012511005.1 Clostridiales bacterium | reverse complement strand
GGCATTGGGTTAATGTTCGTAATAATTATTACATCACTTTTTATTCATTTGGCAGGTGAGCGTAACTGGCGCATTATTGTTGCTCTATGGAGCATTATGCCGCTTATAAATTTGATAATGTATTTGTTTTCACGCTTTCCAAAAACACATGAAGAAGGCGGGAATGGCTCCAACCTATCTAAAATCGTTAGGCATCCGTTATTTATATTATGTTTGCTTATAATTTTCTTCGGAGCAGGTGCAGAAAACACGATGGTTCAATGGAGTTCGGCATTTATGGAAAGGGCTTTGCTTTTGCCGAAACTGCTTGGTGATTCACTCGGTATTTTTATGTTTGCGCTTATGCTGACATTGTGCCGTATAATATTCGGGCTTTTCGGCGATAAAATAAATCTTCGGAAAACAATGCTGCTATTTTCTGTTTTAACCGTCTTTTGTTACGGTGCGATAGCCTTCACTTCTTATGCGGCTATCGGGTTTATAGCCTGTGCTTTAACTGGTTTTTTCACTGCGATGCTATGGCCCGGCGCTCTTATTTTAGCAGATAATTCATTCCCTCGCACCGGTGCGTGGCTCTTTGCCTTTATGGCGTTTGCCGGAGACTGCGGCGCGGCGTTTTGTCCGTGGTTTGCAGGACTTTTGTCTGACAATGCTTATAAAATCACTGCGCTTAATAATTTAGCACAAAATTTAGAAATAACAAATGAGCAGTTAGGACTACGCTCCGGTATGGTTTTGTCCATACTTTACCCTATCCTAACCGCCCTTTTTATAGCGTTATATATTTATACGATAAAACATAAGTCTGCATCTGAATTATGTAAGAATATCGTATGAGATATGCCCTCTTTTTATATTCTTTATTTCAATGTTATTCAGCACCTTTTCAGGATTGTCAACTAAAAGGGTTTGCAGCTCTCCTCCTGAAAACTCAAATTGTGATTTTAATATAATCTCAAGCAAATCCGTAGAACGGAAATTCGGTGAATGAGCATCAGACGCTAAAAAATCACAAAATCCGCATTGAAGCATTGTTATGGCAAGGCGTTGTTCTTTTTGCCCGTGATAACCGCTTAGAGAATTAGCGTTAATTTGAAATAATACGCCCCACCTCATTAAATCGTTTAATGATTCATAGTCCGCAAAAAATGCGGCGCAGCGCTCCGGATGGGCGATAATCGGAACTACTCCGCTTGACACAATGTGGTCTATATAACGCGCAATCAGAAGCGTATCAAATTCATTAAAATCAAACTCGCAAAGCATATACCTGCTGTTATTTATTGTATATAGGGAAAAATCTTTTATATCAAACAGCTTTTCGTTGCTATATACTTCAAGCCCCGGGTAAATAGTTACAAGGCACCTATTTTCTTTTAATAGGCGGTTAAGCTCAGAAATTTTTTCGTTTCTGATTTGAAGCAAATCCTTTACTTTGTCATAATCATAAATGTGCGGCGTTGCAACTATGGTATTTACTCCGTTATCGGCTGCTATTTCGCACATTCTCAGAGACTCCGAAATGTCTTTTGCGCCGTCGTCAACGGACGGTAGTATGTGGGTATGAATGTCAATCATTTTACCACCACTCTACAATTACATTTTTAATGTTAAGCTTCATTGGCAAAGACTCCTTCATCATACATTAGTTTTAGCGTAATAATTGAAAGAGGTAATATAATTATTCCAAAAACACCGAACAGCTTCGCGCCTATAAACATAGCCATTATTGTGACTATTACGGGCAACCCTACTTGCGCCGCCACCAATTTTGGCTCTATTATCTGGCGAATTACAGATATTACGGCATAAAGCACTAAAAGCCCCACACCGAGCCCAAAATTACCTATGAAAAAGCTAACGGCTGCCCAGCTTATGAGTACCGCACCTGTGCCAAGCACGGGAACTATATCAATAACAGCCGTAACAAGTGCTATTACAAGAATATAACCGCCCGTGTAAAGACCGAAAATCTTTAATAGGTTTAGTCCGAGCATAAGCTCAATAAATGTTACGAGCATAATGAGCATATACGCTTTAGCCATTTTTGTAACGGCACCGAAAAGAGAGTGTTTTGCATTGAGTATCTTTTTTTGGGTTTTATATGCGAAAAAATTTAAAAATCCATCTCTAAGCTTCTCATAGCTTGCAGAAATGAAAAAACTTGAAATAATCGTCACGAAAAAAGCAAGCAGAAAAGATGGTATCCTCTTTGCAGTACTCCAAGCACTGCCAAGTGGAGCTAAAAGAATTGAAAAATCAAATTTGCTAAGCGTATTATTGTCAAACGATAACTTTTCATCAAAGAAGCTTGTAACAGAGTGGTGTAAAGTAGACCTTATTGTCAATGGAAAGTAATTTATAATGTTAAGAATCCAATCTTCAAGCTCGTCTATATAAGCGGGAATGCTTACAAGCTTGCTTGATAGAAATGTTATAAAACCTTTTAGTTCGCTGAAAATTAAAATAGATATAAGAACAAGTAAAAGCAGAGCAATTATCAATACAAGCATTACAAGCGCAGAGGATATTAAAGAGCTTTTTTTAACTTTCAACTTTTTGTTTAAGTATTGTATCGGTTTCTGAAGTGTAACGGCAATAAGCGCAGCGATGATAAACGGCAAAACATACCCTAACATATATTTAATAAAACCGTAATACAGCAGAATAAGAACAGAAAAATAAGCAGTATTTATCATAAAAGTCTTTCTCTTTTCAATAACCGTGTTCAAAAACTACACCTCCACGCTATATTCTGTGAGTTCTATTGTAATATATTTTTAGTAATATTACAATATTATAAGTAATTTTTTATTAATTTTGTAATTTCTAAACTTTTTTTGCTTTTAGGCTTTTAACTGTGACGATTTTATGATAATATCTAATATAATGTTCATTAATTGCGTTTTGATTTGTTTTATTCTTGAAAGACTTTAATGTAAAGCCCTTCATAACCGCCTCGAAAGGAGAATATATAAGAATGCAAATTGCCGTAATGGGTTATGGGATTGTAGGCTCCGGCGTTGTTGAGCTTTTTGAAAAGCATAAACAAAGCATAATATCAAAAAGCACCCAAAACGACCTGATGTTGAAATACATCCTTGAAATTAGGGATTTTCCGGACAGCCCTTATTACTCGCTTTTTACAAAAGATTTTAATAAGATTTTAATTGATGATGATATTAAAATCGTTGTCGAAACAATGGGTGGTCTAAATCCTGCATATGAATATGTAAGCGCCTGCCTTCGTGCGGGAAAGCATGTTGTATCCTCAAATAAGGAGCTTGTCGCCACATATGGGTATGAATTGCTAAAGCTTGCTGATGAAAATAATGTGAACTTTCTTTTTGAGGCAAGCGTAGGCGGCGGTATTCCGATTATTCGACCCATTAACCAGTGTCTTGCCGCAAATGAAATTGACGAAATAGCGGGCATACTCAACGGAACTACAAACTTTATTCTTACTAAAATGTTTGGGGAGAATATGAGTTTTGACGATGCGTTAAAACTTGCGCAGGAAAAAGGCTTTGCCGAAAAGGACCCGTCCGCTGATGTTGACGGTATAGATTCTTGCAGGAAAATTTGTATTCTTGCATCTCTTGGCTTTGGAAATCATATATATCCGAAAGATATACACACGGAAGGAATATCGTCAATAAAACTTGAGGATATTGAGTATGCGAAAAGCTGGGGCGGCACAATTAAATTAATAGGCAAGGCGAAAATACTTGACAATGGCAAGATTAATATTATCGTAAGCCCTGCCTTCGTTCAAAATCACAGTCAGTTAGCAAATGCCGATGATGTTTTTAATGCGATTTTAGTTAGGGGCGACGCTATCGGCGAGGTTGTGTTTTATGGCAGGGGCGCCGGAAAACTTCCGACTGCATCTGCCGTAGTGGCAGATATTATTGACTGTGCAAAGCATAACTCCGGCAAAAAGTCTTTCGGTTGGGGCATTCCTATTGATAACTATGTGGAAAATCATCTCAATGTCCCCGTTTCCCTTTATGTCAGGGCGCAAATTAGTGATTTTCTAAGCACGCTTGCCGCAGTTGAGGATGTTATTCCCGGTGTGGTAATATTAAAACGCAAGGATGCCGGAAGTGATGAATTGGCATTTGTGACACCGGTTGAAAAGGAAGGCTCATTAAGAGAAAAGTTAAATAGTCTTCCGTTAAATCTGCTTTCCGTTATCAGGGTTACCGACTACTAATACAGAGGTGAAATAAATGGCTCTTATTGTTCAAAAGTTTGGCGGCAGTTCGGTTAAAGATGCAAAGCATGTTATGAATGTCGCAAAAATTGTTACAGGCACTTATTCCGCAGGCAACGATGTTGTTGTCGTTGTTTCAGCACAGGGCAATACTACGGACGATTTAGTCAGTAAAGCAAAAGAAATTAATCCTACCCCGTCCAGTAGAGAGATGGATATGCTAATGGCGGCAGGCGAGCAAATATCTATTGCGCTGCTTGCTATGGCAATCGAAAAACTTGGATTTCCCGCTATATCCTTACTCGGCTGGCAGGCAGGCTTTGCTACGAACTCCGTTTACTCGTCCGCAAGAATAAAATTCGTAAAGCCTGACAGAATTCGTTCCGAAATTGGCAAAAAAAATATTGTTATAGTTGCGGGCTTTCAAGGCACTAATAAATATGATGATGTTACAACACTTGGCAGAGGCGGCTCTGACACAAGCGCCGTTGCAATAGCGGCTGCTTTAAGAGCAGACCGCTGTCAGATATTTACCGATGTTGACGGCATATATACCGCAGACCCAAGGAAAATACCAACGGCTCGAAAGTTGGACGAAATTACATATGACGAAATGTTAGAGCTTGCCACTTTAGGCGCTCAGGTGCTTAATAACCGTTCTGTTGAAATGGCGAAAAAGTACGGCATTGAATTAGAGGTTCTTTCAAGCTATAAAGGTATTCCGGGAACAATCGTTAAGGAGGTTACTAAAATGGAAAAAATGCTCGTAAGAGGCGTAACAAAGGATACTGATGTTGCGCGTATTACAATTATGGATGTTCCCGATGTCCCGGGAATTGCTTTTAAGGTGTTCTCACGCCTTGCCGCAAAAAAGATAAATGTTGATATAATTCTTCAATCCGTAGGGCGCGACGGAAATAAGGATATCGCCTTTACCATAAACAAATCGTCAAAAGAAGCCGCTATTGATGCACTTAGCAACTCATTTTCAGAGCTTGAAAATTCTAAAATCAACTGTGATACGAATGTTGCGAAAGTTTCCGTAGTAGGCGCGGGAATGGAGTCACATCCCGGTACGGCAGCTAAAATGTTTGAGGCTCTTTATGAAATAGATGTGAATATTCAAATGATTTCTACGAGTGAGATTAAAATCTCTGTGCTTATTGACTTAGAAGATGCGGACAGGGCAGTCCATGCAATCCATAGAGCTTTTCTGCCTGAGCAGTAAAAACTAAAGGAGCATAATGATATGAAAAAGGCGTCAATGACCATTTGCTCTTTATACAAAGTCGGAGATGTTGATAAAAACATCTTCGGCTCTTTTATTGAGCATTTAGGAAGGGCAGTTTACGGCGGTATATATGAGAAAGGTCACCCCACTGCCGACAGCCGCGGTTTTCGCCGCGATGTTATTCATTTAATAAAGCAGATTGATGTCCCTATTGTTCGTTATCCCGGCGGAAACTTCGTTTCCGGATACAATTGGGAGGACGGTGTCGGTCCTGTTAAACACAGACCCTACAGGCTTGAGCTTGCTTGGGATAGTACTGAAACTAATGAGTTCGGCACTAATGAGTTTATGGATTGGTGTAAAGAGGTTGGCACGCTGCCTTTGATGGCTGTAAACCTTGGAACAAGAGGACCCGATGAGGCGAGAAACCTTGTAGAGTATTGCAATCATCCCGCCGGCACTTACTGGAGCGACCTTAGAATTTCGCATGGACACAAAGAGCCTCACGCTATAAAGCATTGGTGCCTCGGCAACGAAATGGACGGCAACTGGCAAATGGGGCATAAAACACCTGTGGAATATGGGCTAATAGCAAATGAAACGGCAAAGCTTATGAGAAT
>JAAZGX010000064.1 GCA_012511005.1 Clostridiales bacterium | reverse complement strand
GTTATCGTTATTATATCCGTGCTTTTTTACCTGTTTGCATATGCCATAAATTCCGTAAAAAGCAAGCATAAGGCTTTATAAACAATTATTATTACGAAGGTTATTATGTAAAAGAATTAAGTAAGTTTTTGCAATAAAAATTGCCCTTGCTCAAATTTAGTGGAGCAAGGGCAGTTCTTTTATATTTTGTTTTCGGTTACGACCTCTGTTTTTCATACTCTATTTGTTTGTTAAGCTCTGTTAAATAAAGCTCCTCGTCAAGGGGCAGGTTTACTTCACTGTCTAACCAACTTGACAAATACACGGCGTTTGAAAGCAAAAGTCCGTTTATACCCTCCACCCCCGGTGCTATTAACTTTTCGCCGTATAGTACGGCTTTTGAAAAATTGCGGAAAATGTTAATATGCTGACCTATTATAGCTAATCGGTATGCGTTCTTAAACATACCCGTTTTAATGTGCTTTGTCTTTTTAGGTAAAAAGGGCATAAATTTTTCGTTTACCCTATTAAATTCAGACTCTTTAGTTTTAAGGCGGTGAATTACCATAGTTTCCGTCGCTAACTTCTGCTCAATAACAATTTGCCCGCCGTCGCCGCTAATTTCAAGCCTGTTAGTACCCGGATAGTCGTGAGTAGAGGTAACAAACACACCGCTTGCGCCGTTTTCATACTCTGTATAAAATGTTACATCATTCTCAACAGTAATGTCACGGTTGACACCGACCTTTGCATAACCCCTTACGGATTTCGGCATACCGCCGAGCCATTGAAATAAATCAAGCTGGTGCGGACACTGATTTGTAAGCACACCGCCGCCCTCACCTTCAAATGTGCCGCGCCAACCGCCTTGGTCGTAATACGCCTGCGGACGGTACCAATTTGTAATAATCCAGTTTATGCGCTTTATTTCCCCCATATCACCGCTGTCAATAAACTCTTTCGCTTTTCTATAAAGCGGATTTGTGCGCTGATTATACATAATGCCAAAAATAAGCTCCGGCTTTGTCGCCGCATATTCATTTAGCTCACGAACTGCCTTTGTATAAACTCCCGCCGGCTTGTCTATCATGACATGTTTATTATTTTCTAACGCCTTAATAGCTATCTCCGGGTGAAAATAATGCGGCGTAACAACGACGACGGCATCAACAGTCTCATCTTTTATAAGCTCATTATAATCCTCATAAACGGGAACATTTTTAAGCTTTTCCTTTGCCCACTCTCGCCTTTTTGGGCAAATATCGCAAACAGAGGCAAGCGCACCATTTTTATCAAGCCCTTTTTGGAGTCTTTTCGCATACATACTCCCCTGCTTGCCGATACCGACAATACCATAACGAAGCTTTTTCATACTATCCCTCCAAAAACAGATATTTTTTAAATCATTGAAATTATATCATTGAAATAAATTTAATTCAACATATATTACGGTATTATTTAATAGCACAGATTTGTTAATTCATATCGTATAAAGTAGTCTATTTTAATAATAAAGACCGAGGTTGCCGATATGCTTCACAAAGAGGGAAGAGTACAAAAAGAAAAAGCCGCACTATCGTGCGCCTTTTTCTTTTTGGTGCGAGAGACGGGACTTGAACCCGTACGGGATTACCACACGCCCCTCAAACGTGCGCGTCTGCCGATTCCGCCACTCTCGCACGGCCTTGTTATTATAACATTGACATTTATAAGTGTCAACATTATTTTCTAATATTATTATGGTATTTAGTGTTTTATTTGGATTTTTCGCTTTAATGCGTCAATTTCTTAATCCATGTAAACCTGTTTACCTTTATTACGGCGACGAAGCACTTCATAATTTGGTCGGATTTTAATAGTAAAAATGTTACGGGTACGCTCCAATGAAATACGAACGCGGAAAGGTATGCTAAAGGCAGAACGATAAACCACATAAATATCAAGTCATTATAGAAAACAAATTTTGTGTCACCGCCGCCTGATACTATGCCCGTAAGGCAAGGCATTTGGTATGAGGTGCCTATGATTGTTACTGAGAGTATAGTTATGAATGTGGCGGCTAAAACTGCTGTTTCGCCTGAAATATCGTACATTGATACTATGGGGTTTTTGAGTAAAAAGAGCGTTACAGAGCTTAATATGCCGATACCAAGGAATAAAAACTGGAATGTTTTTGCGTACTTCTTTGCATCGTCAAAACGATTTTCTCCCACGGCCTTGCCTATAATTACGCTTGACGCGGAAGCACCGCCGTATGTTACGACGCTTATTACTTGGAAAATCGTAGTAGCAATAGCAGAGGCGGCAATAGCAGACTGCCCAAGTCTTCCTATTATCGCCGTTTGTAAAAGCATTGCTATGCCCCAAGACGCCGAGGACACTTCAAGCGGGAAGCCTGATTTCATATAATCCTTAAAGAGTTTTCGCTCAAATACAAACAGCTCTTTAATTTTTATTTTTAGCTTGTTATCCCTAAAGAAAAGGTAGTATATAGCTATAATAAACTCTACTATTCTTGCTATTAAAGTCGCAATAGCCGCACCCTCAATCCCCATTTCGGGAAATCCGAATTTTCCGAAAATAAGGCAATAGTTTAGCCCTATATTGAAAAACAGTGCACAAAAGGACATATAAAAACCGACTTTTACCGCTTCCACACTTCGTAATAAGCCGACTATTAAGCTTGATATTACGAAAAAGATGTATGAAACAGCAACAATTCTGAAATAAAGCGCACCTTCTGTTACTATTGCGCTGTCATTCGTAAGAAGAAACAGCGTTTTTTGCGGCAGGAGTACCCCAAGTGCCGTAAAACCAATTCCCGCTATTATACCTAAACTCAAAACTACTGAAAAAAGACGCTTTATAGGAAGTATCTCTTTTTTTCCCCAATACTGCGCGGCAATAACTACAAGCCCGTTAGCAAAGCCTATTGCCACCGTTTGAAGTAAAAATTGTATCTGATTTACGAGTGAAACACCGCTAAGTGATATTTCACTGTAATTGCCTATCATAACATTGTCCGCGAAATTTACGCCGTATGTAATAACATTTTGCAGGGCGATTACAAAAGTCATTGAAAAGAACAACTTGTAAAACGCCCTGTCTTTAACAAAAATTCTATTTTTCTCTTTCATTATACAAACTCTAATTCTTCTATTATACTGTTAATCTCCTTACGGGATTTTTTATAAACATTCTCACCGATAGATTGTAGTATGCTGTCCTCTTCATTGCCGCAAATCATAGCAAAAGACCTGCCTATTTTAGCTGTTACATCGCTGCCGCTTTTTAAGTCTATACGGTAAAAACTAAATGCAGTACCGCCGGAAACTCGCTCATAAAACTCCGGATATCTTTTTATAAGCCTGTCATAAAATGCGCTGACAGCAGTTTCCCATAAAAAACGGTTTTGCAAATTTTGTAGAGTGCTGAGTACCGTAAATGTTTTTAGCTCTTTTATGTGATAAAGCAGCCCTCTGTTTTTACCGTAGCCCGAAAGCTCTAAATTCTCATCTGACGAAGGTTCTATAAAAAGCTCTGCCAATTCTTTTCCAAGCTGCTTTGCACGCTCTAAATTGCCGCTTTTCCTTTGATTGTTCATTTCTTCAATAAATAACAGCTCGTCTTCATGCTCGTTTTGCTCTTTACCGAAGATTTTAATGTCGCCGTCATTCTCGTTTTTCATAGTTCCCTCCCTTTGCGTCTACTCTTTTGCAGTTTCCTCCCCTTGTTTTGAGGTTTTCATCAAATCCGTCTTTTTTTGAAGCTTTTTCTTTTTCGTTTTATATGAAATAAGCTCCTGCACACACTCTTTCGGGATTTCGTATTCACCGAGCGTAATAATATACTCGTTGTAAAAGCCTTTGAAATTTGAGCCGCCCGTTACGAGTAGCTTGTGCTTTTTTGCCTGTTTTAATAGCTTTTCTCTTTCTTCGTCCGATATTTCAGGAAGATAAGCCTCAATTCCGTCAAGTCCGAGTGAAACGAGCTGTGGTATAAGCTCTTTATTTTTATAGCGGTTTGGATGCGCCAATACGGCTATACCGCCCGCATCTTGAATAGCTTCTAAAACCTTGCCTACATCTTCAAACTTCGGTTTTGTAAGTATATTCATCTTGCTGTCTTCAGAAAGTATTCTTTCGTACAGCTCGCCGTAAATCCTGTCTGTAAATCCACTTTCCATAAGCGCGTGCATAATATGCTGCTTATAAATGTTCGTTGAGCCGGACATGCATTTTACGACTAAATCAGTAGTTATGGGAAAAAGCTGTGCAACCTTGAGCATCATAATATGTGATGCCCGTTTTCTTGCAATAGAGTTGCGCCGGCAAAGCCCTTCAAGCCTGTCCGGAAAATCACTTTTATAAGCTATCAGATGAATCTCCTGCCCGTTAATAGGGTCAGTAGCTGAAAGCTCTACTCCCGGGATAACATTAACCCCCATTCTATCCCCGACAATCTTGCCTCTTACACAACCCGCAAGGCAGTCGTGGTCTGTAATGGCCAATGTTTTAACCCCTCTTTTTTTAGCCAAAGTGATTAAATCCTCAATCCCCAAGGAACCGTCAGACAGTCTCGTATGACAATGTAAATCTGCGGACAAACTTATCCTCTCCTTCGCCGCACGCTTAAATGTTTAAAATATCATTTTAAAGCAAAAAGCCCCCTAATGTAATAATATTATTATACTCTAAGCAAGCACAAGTTGCAAGTGTTTAAGTCAACTTGTTTCTCTGCGCCAAAATCTATCAAAAAATTTTTCTTTACATAAAGGGTTATAATATATATAATAGATGTAATCTACAAGCTATTGAAAGGAAAAACATATGCTTCAATTTGAAGAATTGCGGCTTGAGCTTTTATCACATCAGGAACAATTCGTTGATTTAGCACAAGCATTGGGACTTTCTAATTTGGAAAAGGAAATATCAAGCCTTGAAGAACAAAGTATGAAAGAGGAGTTTTGGAGTGATTTGCAAAACTCTCAAAAGGTGCTTCAGAAAATATCCGCTATGAAAGCAAAAGTCGGCTCATATAAAAGTCTGCAATCACTTTTTGATGATACGCTCACGCTTATTGACCTTGCAAACGAGGAAAATGATGAATCGCTTTTCGACGAATGCCGTCTTGGCGTCAACGATTTTATTAAAAGGCTTGAAAATATGACGCTGACTACCCTTTTAACAGGAGAATATGATGCCAAAAATGCCATACTTACATTCCATGCAGGCGCGGGCGGAACAGAGGCGCAGGACTGGGCACAGATGCTTTTTCGCATGTATAACCGCTGGGCGGAAAGGCAAGGATATAAAGCTTCCACGCTCGACTACCTTGACGGAGACGAAGCGGGGTTAAAGTCAGCAAGTATTTTAATTGAGGGGCATAATGCATACGGCTTTCTTAAAAGTGAAGCGGGTATTCACCGTTTAGTTCGTGTATCACCGTTTGACGCGTCCGGCAGACGGCATACCTCTTTCGCATCTCTTGAGGTTATGCCTGAGATTGACGACTCTATTAAAGTTGAAATAAACCCCGATGATATAAAAATGGATGTGTACCGCTCAAGCGGCGCGGGCGGTCAGAAGGTCAACAAAACCTCATCTGCCGTACGGCTTACTCATATTCCAACGGGTATAGTCTGTGCGTGCCAAATTGAAAGAAGTCAGCACCAAAACAGGGAAGTTGCTATGCGTATGTTAAAGTCAAAGCTTCTTGAAATAAAAGAAAGAGAGCATCTTGAAAAAATTGATGATATTAAAGGCGACCAAAAGGAAATCGCTTGGGGCAGCCAAATTCGTTCTTATGTCTTTATGCCGTACACACTCGCAAAGGACCACCGCACAAACTTTGAAAACGGAAATATAAACGCCGTTATGGACGGTGATATTGACGGATTTATAAATGCCTACTTAAAAATGCAGGCAAATAAATAGGGCGACCGCTATAATAATGAAAACAGGCTCTTACGAAAAGAACCTGTTTTTTATTTTTATTCTTAGCGTCTTACTCTTGCGTTGCCTTGCCAAATGCTCCATACCTGCTCCTCGTCTACGGGCTGTGCATAATCTGTCAGCACCGTAGCGGCTAAAGCACCCGTTGCCCATGCAAATTGAAGCCGTTTTTCGCCCTCAAAGCCTTTTAATGTGGAATAAAGCAGTCCGCCCACAAAGCCGTCACCGCCGCCTATTCTGTCTAAAACCTTTATTTCACGCGGCTCTATTATGTGCCACTCGTCATTAAACAGCATAACAGCGCCCCAAAGGTGCGTATTAACATCAACAACCTGCCTTAATGTGTTTGCAAAGAGTGTGGCATTGGGATAACGCTTTTTAATTTTAACGACCATAGCCTTAAAACCGTCTATTTTATCAGAAAGATTTGCTCCGCCCTCTTTCGG
>JAAZGX010000303.1 GCA_012511005.1 Clostridiales bacterium | reverse complement strand
TGTTTCAAAAAAATCTTAGGGTTTTTTGTTTGTCGTTGTTTAATTTTCAAGGTCCTTTTCGCACTACCCTCGTTTTGGGGTGCTTGCATATCTTATCAAATTATTTTACCCTTGTCAACTGTTTTTTCTGTTTTTTTCGAGTATTTCTACACGCTTCCGAGCGTATCGAAAAAAACTTCTAAATTATAGTAACGAAATCGCTTTTGTCTGTTTGAGACATATCAAAATAAAATCCAAGAGCGCTGTTGTAAGGATATAATTCTTGAAGCGGCTTCATAACAAATGCTCTTTTTAACATTTTTGGATGAGGCACCGTTAATTCTTTAGAGCTTATTTCTTTATTTTCAATAAGTAGTATATCAATATCAATTATCCGTGGTCCGTCCTCAAATGAACGAACTCTGCCCATTGAAGCTTCTATTCCAAGGCATGCGCCAAGAAGGGCGCGCGGAGTTAATTCTGTTTCAACTTCTGCAACTGCATTTATAAAAAAGCCTTGGTTTTTATATCCTACGGCGCTCGTTTTATAAAGTGATGACACCCGCAAAACTTTTGTCGTAGGTAACAGCGCAATAGTGTTTATAGCAGTTCTGACATTTATATGTTTGTCTCCCATATTTGAGCCTAACCCTATAACTACTTTCATTTTTATCTCTCTCTTTCCTTTTTTATTTCCACCGCCGCATAACCAAATACTGCTTTTATTGGCGCATCCGGTTTTTTGACGGTAACTTTAACATCAAAAAGCTTCGTATATTCAGAAAGTAAAGCATCTGCAACTCTATATGCCGCTCTTTCTATTAAATCATCCTTTTTTTCTAAAAAAACTGCCGATGCTGTTTTTATCATTTTTGCGTAACTCGTTGTAAATTCTATGCCATCCGTAAGGCATGCCTTTTCCAAATCTGCCGTTGCGACAATATCAATAATAAAACGCTGACCGTTTTCCTTTTCCTCCGGATTAACTCCGTGATATGCAAATATTTCAAGGTCCTTTATTATAATTTTCCCCATAGAATTGTTCCTTTTTAGATTATCGGCAATTTTAGCGCAAGCGACTGCCGACTGAACATCATGTACTCTTATTATATCAGTCCCGCCTAAAATTGCTGCTGTGTTAGCCGATATTGTAGCATTATCTCTATCTTTTAATTCAATTGGGTCCGCAAGATAATTTAGCACTCTTTTGCGCGAAAGCCCTGTAAGCAAAGCAACACCGTCTAATTTTAGTTCGTTTACAGATTTTATAAGCTCTGTGTTATCACTCATAGTCTTTCCGAACCCTATACCCATATCAACGCAAATTGATTTTTTTTCTATGCCAAAGTTCTGCGCCTTTTTAATAAAATCAGTAAAAGACTTTTTTACAGCCTTTACAACGCCGCCCTCATATACTAATGATTTATCGGCGTTACTGCCGCCCGTGTGCATAAAAATCCAGCCCGCGTTATATTTTTTTGCAACGACTGCCATCTCTTTTGTAAAGCGTCCGCTCTCATCATTTATGATTTTCGCTCCGTTTTTGAGTGCAAATTCTGCTACTGCCGGACGATATGTATCAATACTTACGGGAACAGATACATTTTTAATTATTAAAGGCAGTACTGATGATATTCTTAAAAGCTCTGTTTTTTCATCTATCTGCTCTTTATTCGGGGCGGTAGAGCATGCGCCTACATCAATAATATCAGCACCCTCAGCTTCAAGCTCAATCGCCCTTTTCACTGCATTGTCTACATTGAAATACTTCCCGCCGTCAGAAAACGAATCGGGAGTGAAATTGAGTATACCCATAATATATGTACGCTTTGCAAGAGGAAAAGAAAAATCCTTGCCGCAAAAAACATTCATACTCTTTTCTCCATAAGAAGTGATATTACTTCTGCCCTCGTCTTTGCGTCTTTTCTCATAAGCCCCCTTAGTGCTGAGGTTTGTGTAACAGAGCCTGCTGCGCGTATACCGCGCATAGTCATACAAAGATGCTCCGCTTCAATAACTACCGCAACGCCTACCGCGCTTAGCTGTTCATAAATAAAGTCTGCGACTTGAGCCGTTAAACGCTCTTGCAATTGCGGTCTTTTTGCAAATGTGCCGACTATTCTTGCAAGCTTTGAAAGCCCTATTACCTTGCCGTCATTTGGGATATATGCTATATGTGCCTTCCCCATAAACGGCAGCAGGTGATGCTCACACATAGAATAAAGCGGAATATCTCTTACAACAACCATTTCGTCGTTGCCCGGCTCGTTGAAAAGCTTTAAGAAACTTTCCGGTTTTTCTGCCATACCGGCGAAAATTTCTTCATACATATTGGCAACCCTTTTTGGCGTTTCAACAAGACCCTCCCTGTTAGGGTCTTCTCCTATCGCTAAAAGCAGTTCTCGAACAGCATTTTCTATCCTCTCTTTATCCATTATCTTCTCCTCATATAAATTTTAAGCTTCTAAAAGCAACCTTAATGTAAGCGCCGCCGGATTTTCAGAATAATTAATTGTAAATCCGCTGTTTTTTCTAATAAGACCGCACAATTCAAACGCTTCGCGCAAAAGGTTACCGTTTATCATTTTATTTTTTGCTTTATTATATGTTTCAAAATCCGAGAAACGAAAGTCAACTGATTTTCTGCCCTGTGTATAGAAATACCCTACGGCACTTTTTACTCTAATCTCAAAATAATCTCCTGTGTTAGTAAAATACAGATTTTCTTTTACAAAGTAATTGTATTTTGTAGCAGTACACTGTATATCTTGGTCAATTTTTATATGTGTGTCCTTAATCATATCTCCTGTTGTGTTGAAATATGCATAGCCGATTATATCCTCTTGCGATATGGGGTCATCCCATGTCAAATCCACAAAATAGTTTTCATCGTCTATTACAACGGCATTCCACATATGACCTATTGTGCCGCCATTTTCATCATCAATAACCTTGCCTGTAATAAGGCGAACATCAATATCAAGCCTTGACAAAACCAACTGAAACGCGCGCGAGTAGCCCTCACAAGCCGCTTCGCCTACAACGAGCGCGCCATAAGCGTTATTTGCGTATGCCTTGCTCGTATCAACAGTATATTTGCATTTTTCTATTATATAGTCATGCACAAACTTTTCTTTTTCATAATCATTCCTTAATGTATCTGTTTGTTTTTTAATATCCCTTATAACTTCTTCAAGCTTTAAGGTGTTAATATTACAAAGCTCTGCACTTTCACTATAAATCGGCATAAAATAGTATCTTCCCGCCCTGTTAATAAGCTTGTATTCATAGGATAGGCAAAGTATATCGGGATTATCATAGGATAAAGCTAAAAAAACATCTTTTATTTGATTACCATTAAGTTTCGGCACACGAATTTTTTCGGGATGCTCCCCTATTCTTTGAAGAATTAGTGAATATGCCTGTTTTTCCGTATCGTCAAGATTTTCATACGAATGTCTGAAATACCCCGTTCCTTTTCCGCTTTCAGGAACGGTGTAAGAAGTAAGCTGCGGGGAACTAAAAACTATTTTGTCTATAAGCTCCACAAAATGCTCGCCTGCGCCCGTAAAGCTAAATGATGCTAT
>JAAZGX010000063.1 GCA_012511005.1 Clostridiales bacterium | reverse complement strand
CGGCGGAGGTCATACAAGAAAATGAACATCAAAACGATGTTTCATATGAGGCGTACTTAAACGCCCAAGAAAACCTCCATCAAGCGCCTCCTCCCCCATATTCACCAAATAATAGCTATTCACCGTATAATTACGAAAGACCTCAAAGCTATTCGCCATACAAAGAGGCTAATCAGTTTTACGGCTCAACATTTGATACAGGGGTAAAAACGGGCGACCCTAAAACTGCAAAAGGCAACAAAATAGGCAAAACAATCTTTATTATCGCAATATGTATTTGCCTTATAAGCGCCTCAATGGCAATTGGCTACTCATTAAGAAACTTCAGCGAACCTTCTCCTTTTGTTTCTACTGATGAGGGCAGCAACAACGCGCCTCGAACGGGTGACGCTAACGGTCCTGCTGTAACAATATCTCCTACCCCCATTGAGGAGAAACCTCCGACAGGTACATTAACGGCATCTGATATATATAAAAAGGTGAAAAGCATTAATGTCGGAGTACTCGTTTATTCCAACAACAACCTTGCCGGTGAAGGCTCAGGCGTTATAATGGGCGAAGATAAGACGGGCAAATACACATATATTATTACCTGCGCTCATGTCATAAGCGATTACGGCACAAATGTCAGAATTCGTTTTGATGATAATACGGATATAGACGCAGTAGTCATAGGCTATGATAAAAAGACGGATATCGGCGTGTTAAGAGTTGAGAAAAAGGGTCTTAACAAAGCAGAGTTTGGTGATATAAAAAGCATTGCCGTAGGGCAATCAATATATGCAATAGGCAACCCCGGTGGAACAGAATTCTTCGGCTCATTTACAAAAGGAATGATTTCCGCGGTAGACAGACCGGTTGACAGCGCCGTTGGCTATTCTCAGCCTTGTATTCAACACACAGCGGCTATAAACCCGGGGAATTCCGGCGGTGCATTACTAAACGAATACGGTCAAGTCATAGGCATTAACTCCTCGAAAATAGCTGAAACATATTACGAGGGAATGGGATTTGCCGTCCCTATAAACACGGTAAAAACTGTTGTTGACGAAATAATTAAGCATGGTTATGTAACTAATAGACCGAAGCTTGGTATTTCATACAGCCCCATTACACAAAGTCAGATTTACAGTATAATCGTTCAGTCAAACGGACTTCCGTCCGGCTCTATTATAATCCGTGAAATTGATTCAGAAAGTGATTTGCAAAATAAGGGAGTGCAAGTAAACGACCTTATCATTAAGGCAAACGGTAAGGATTTAACATCAACTGACACTCTGCCTGAAATTATTGATAATATGAAAGTAGGGGAAACCATAACTCTTACGATTTGCAGAATTAACAGCAACTATACTATAAACAAGCCCTTTGATGTAAAAGTAAAGCTTATTGAGGACAAAGGATATAACGAAGCGCAGAATGTTCCTAAAACTACAGACCCGATTTTTAACCCCTTCGGATAATAAAAGACAAAATGAGAAACACGGCAAGTCTTAACTGCCGTGTTTTTTGTATTTTAAAGTATATGGAGTGGCTTATTGACATTGGGCTATTCTTTTGCTATCATTATTATGTTTTTAGCGGTAATTTAAAACCGGAAGGGTGAGCGTATTGGTAGACATACCGGAGATGTTTGGCTCTATGGTCTTTGATGAGGAGAAAATGAAAGACCGTCTGCCCGAAAACATCTATAACAACCTCATGTTAACAATTAAAAATGGGAAAAGGCTATCGCTCGATGTTGCAAATGTTATCGCAAAGGCTATGAAAGATTGGGCGGTAGAAAATGGCGCAACGCATTTTACCCATTGGTTCCAGCCTATGACGGGCGTAACGGCGGAAAAGCATGACAGCTTTATCGAGTTTGACAAAAACGGTAAGGTTATTATGGAGTTTTCCGGAAAAATGCTCGTACAAGGCGAGCCTGACGCTTCATCGCTTCCTACGGGCGGGCTTCGCTCCACCTTTGAGGCAAGGGGTTATACGGCATGGGACCCAACCTCTTACGCGTTTATTAAAGACGGCTCTCTTTGTATTCCAACGGCATTCTTTTCATATGGCGGCGAATCTCTTGATAAAAAAACGCCGCTTTTACGCTCTATGGAGGCAATTGACACACAGGTTAAAAGAATTCTTGCGCTTTTCGGTGAAACGGTCAAAGGGAGAGTAGTTACAACGGTAGGACCGGAGCAGGAATACTTCCTTATTGATAAGAAGGTTTATGAAAAACGCCCTGACCTTATATACTGTAACAGAACGCTGTTCGGCGCAAAACCACCTAAAGGGCAGCAGCTTGACGACCATTATTTCGGTAAAATAAAGCCGCGCGTTTCAGAGTATATGAAAGACCTTGACAATGAACTTTGGAAGCTTGGCATACTTTCTAAAACAAAGCATAACGAAACAGCGCCCGCCCAGCACGAAATGGCGCCCGTTTATACGACGGCGAATATCGCAACAGACCATAACCAGCTCGTAATGGAGCTTATGAAAACAGTGGCAAATCGCCATGGTATGGTATGCTTACTGCATGAAAAGCCGTTTGAGGGTGTTAACGGAAGCGGCAAGCATAATAATTGGTCACTCAGCTTAAACGGCGGCACTAACTTACTTGAGCCGGGTGATACTCCGTCGCAGAATGCACGATTTATGTTATTTATCACCGCCGTTATACTTGCTGTTGATGAATATCAGGATTTACTTCGCATAGCCGTCGCAGGAGCCGGTAATGACTGCCGGCTCGGTGCAGGTGAAGCGCCGCCCGCTATTGTATCAATGTTTCTCGGTGATGAATTAACGGAAATTATTGACGCCATATCCTCCGGCTGTTTATACCATGAAAAGGAGCGTACAGCTATTGAAATTGGCGCAAAGGTTTTACCAAGACTTCCGAAAGACACTACAGACAGGAACAGAACCTCCCCCTTTGCTTTTACGGGTAATAAGTTTGAGTTTAGAATGCTCGGCGCAAGCCAGTCCATAGCGGACACGAATACATTCCTAAATACAATTGTAGCGGAGGCTCTTTGCCGGCTTGCAGATAAGCTTGAAAACACAACTGACTTCACCTCCGGCTTAACTGAGGTTATAAGAGAAACTCTTTGCAAACACAGGCGCATTATTTTTAACGGCAACAACTATTCAAAAGAATGGGTAAAAGAAGCAGAAAACAGGAAGCTATCAAATTATGACAGTACGGCAAGCGCCGTTCCTCATTTGCTTGACGATAAAAATGTTAAGCTTTTTGAAAAGCATAAGGTTTTAACGGAAGCAGAATTAAAATCCCACTGTGATATATTGCTTGATGAATACTGTAAAAGTATACGCATTGAGGCGCGCACTATGATTGAAATGACGAAAAGAGGGGTTATCCCTGCCGTTATTAAATATCAAAAAATGCTTGCAGGCTCTGCAAAGCTAAAAAAGGATATTAATCCCGACTTAGATGCCGCGCTTGAAGAAGCTTTATTAAAAGAGCTTTCTTTGCTTTCCTCTGACTTGCTTTCAAAGCTTTCAGTTCTTGAAGAAAATACGAGAGCGGCAAAAAGACCGGAGGGTAATGATAAAAACACCGCCATGTATTACCGTGAAAATGTTGTAACGGCTATAAATGCAGTGCGGCTTATAGCAGATAGAATTGAAACACTCGTTGATAAGGACTTATGGGCTTATCCTACATACGGCGAAATTCTTTACAGTGTGAGTTAGCAATACAAGTTAAAATGACCGTTCGGGTTTTGAACGGTCATTTATTTTTATGCTTAAAGCTCAATTACTCTGCCGGCTGCTATCATAACGGCAGTTTTCGCACTGTGGTAGTTAAAAGCACCCTGCAAAAATACGGCATACGGCTCTCTTAATGGCGCGTCCGCCGAAAGCTCAATAGTAGAGCCTAATGTAAATGTACCTGCCGCCATTATAACCTTGCTGTCATACCCGGGCATTGGCGACGGTACCGGACTTACGAAGCTGTCAACAGGCGAGCCGCTCTGAAGCCCCTCGCAAAACGCAATAAGCCTTTCGGGCGACCGGAGTAAAACAGTTTGAACTATATCGGAGCGTATTTCAAAAGGCTCAGGCGATACACAGTACCCCATCTCCTTAAAAAGCGCCGCTGTAAACACCGCCGTTTTTAGTGCCTCCCCCGTAATGTGCGGGGCGTTAAAAAGCCCTATAAACATATCCCTGTTGTTGCCGAGAGTAGGACCTATTTCCCTGCCGACGCCGGGCGCCGTCATTCTATGCGCGCAAAGCTCAACATATTTTTCCTTGCCCGCAATGTATCCGCCGCTTTTGGCTATGCCGCCTCCCGCGTTTTTTATGAGCGAGCCTGCCATAATATCAATATCATATAAAAAAGGTGATGATTTTTCCGTAAACTCCGCATAACAATTGTCAACCATTATAACGGCGCTTGAATTCTGTCGTACTATTTTCGTTATGTCTCCCACTTTTTCTAAAGAAAGTGACGGACGAAGCGAATAACCTCTTGAGCGTTGTATATAGACAGCGGCTATCTTTTCATTTTTAAGCGTTTTTTCGATTTTCGTTAAATCTGCCTCACCGCTTGATGTTAAATCAATCTGTTTATAATTTATACCGTATTCCATAAGCGAGCCGTACCCGCTTTTGCCATTTATGCCGAATACGCTGTGAATTGTGTCATACGGCGTACCCGTAACAACAAGAACGGTGTCACCCGGGCGCAGCACTCCAAAAAGCATAACGCTTAAAGTGTGCGTGCCGCTAAAAAAGCTGTATTTTATGAGAGCGTCCTCACACCCCATTATATCAGCAAAAAGCCTGTCAAGAGTTTCCCTGCCCCTGTCACCATACCCATATCCCGTTGATGTTGAGAAATGGCTTTCGCTAACCCTATTATCTATAAACGCTTTTAATACGGTATTTTGATTATGCTCCACAATATCTTCAATATAGGAAAAAGCCTCTGTTGACTTCTCCTCTGCTTTGTGTGCTAACTCTTTTATGTTTTCGTTAATATTAAATCTATTCATATTATATCAATCATTCCATAAAATCGGTAATACGGCTTCAACGAATTTTACGGTTTCCTCAACATCTTTCATATCCGCAACGCTTACAGCGCTATGAATATACCTGCAAGGCAGAGAAACGGTAAGCACTTTAACGCCCTTTCGGCTTTTATGAATGGCGCCTGCATTGTTTCCGCCTGCGACGAGCGTTTTACTTTGGCATTTTACGCCTTTTGTCCTTGCCGTTTCCATAGCTTTTTTGTAAAGCTCTTTATTATAAACTGTTGTTCTGTCCATAAAGGAAATAGCGGGTCCTTCCCCTTGTACACAAACTCTGCTGCTGCCCGTAACATCAATTATATCAGCGGCAGTAGTAGCTTCTATGATTAAAGAATAATCAGGGTTGACGGAAAACGCCGTCACTCCCGCTCCCCTTGTACCAACTTCCTCTTGAACTGAAAATGAAAACCAAGTGTCATACAGAAGCGGAGATTTAATTAATTTTAGCATAACAGCACAGCCAAATCTGTCGTCAATCGCGCGCGCTTTAATCTTTTCATCGCCGAAAACCGTAAACTCAGAGTAGAAATATGCAAAGTCGCCTATTGACACATATTCTTCTGCCTG
>JAAZGX010000302.1 GCA_012511005.1 Clostridiales bacterium | reverse complement strand
GCTTAACAATGGTTTTCTTATTGAGGTTATATCTCTTGTCAGCCCAATAGCACAAAGTGAAATGGCGGCAAGAACATTTACCGCCTTGTTGTCTGTTATAGGGCTTATTTTATCGCTTATTGTTGTTCTGCTTTTTGCGGGCAGGTTTACAAAGCCGCTTGAGGAGCTGAATAAAATCACAGGGGAAATAGCTAACCTTAACTTTAATCATAAATGTAAAACGGATAGGAATGATGAGATAGGGGAGTTGGCTAATAATATAAATCACCTTTCAAATTCGCTTGACAGTGCGCTTACACAGCTTGAGGAGCAAAACAAAGAGCTTTTATCTGATATTGATAAGGAGCGCAAGCTTGATATAATTCGCAAGGAGTTTATTTCGTCCGTATCTCATGAGTTGAAAACGCCGATTTCAATTATAAAGGGTTATGCAGAGGGGCTTTTAGCATTAGAAAAGGACGAGCTTAAAGCGGCGAAGGAATACAGCGACATAATAGTATCAGAGGCGGACAGAATGAATGAGCTTGTGCATACGCTGCTTGAGATTTCACTTTATGAATCAGGCGGTTATGTGTTAAAAGAAAGTGTGTTCCCTATTGGGAAAGTAATAGCAGAGCATATCTCTGTCATACGACCCTTTTTTGCTGAAAAGGGAATTGAAATAGAAAGCACAGTGCCAGAAACCGTTATGGTTAAAGGCGATGCAGAAAGGTTATTTACTGTTATTAACAACTTTCTACAAAATGCCGCCTCTCATACGAGCGGAGAAAAGAGAATAACTTGCCGCTTTGAGGATAAGGGTGACTTTGCAAGAATAATTGTTTTTAATACGGGACCTAATATAATGGAGGAGGACGCCGACAAGCTGTTTTTAAACTTTTACCGTGCAAATAAGGCGCATACGAGGGAAGAGGGGCGCTTTGGATTAGGGCTTTCAATAGTAAAAGCTATTATGGAGGTTCACGGTACGGACTATGGCTTTAACAATACGAAAGACGGCGTAGAGTTTTGGTTTGAAGTTAAAAAGGCTGATATAAATAATGAGAATAAGGGGTAAAATGTGAATATTAATTTTGTAATACCGTGCCTATTAGGAATAGAGAGCTTAATATCAAAAGAGCTTGAGGAGTTAGGTGCAAATAATATACAGGCACAAAACGGGCGTGTGCTTTTTTCGGGCGACGAATATATGCTTGCAAGAGTAAACATTTGCTCACACTTCGCCGAAAGGGTGCAAATTTTAATAGGCAGCTTTACGGCAAAGACATTTGAGGAGCTTTTTGAGGGGACAAAGGCTTTGCCGTGGGAGGAGTGGATAGGAAAAGCCGACGCTTTTCCCGTTAAAGGGTATTCCCTAAAATCCACTCTTTTTTCAGTGAGCGATTGTCAGTCAATCATAAAGAAGGCCGTCGTAGAAAGGCTGAAAGAGAAATATGGCGTATCGTGGTTTACGGAAACGGGTCCTATTCATCAAATACAATTTTCAATTATGAAAGATGAGGTTTCCCTTTTAATTGACACTTCGGGAGCGGGACTTCATAAAAGAGGGTATAGACCGGTTGCAACTGAGGCGCCTATAAAAGAAACGCTTGCCGCCGCCATTTGCTCGCTTTCAAAACTAAAGCATTATCACACGCTTTATGACCCGATGTGCGGCTCGGGCACGCTTTTAATTGAGGGTGCGCTCCTTGCACACAATATCGCTCCCGGTCAAAACAGAAGTTTTTCTGCCGAAAGGTTTTCAGTTTTACCGAAAGATATATGGAAAGCGGAAAAAGAAAGAGCAAAAGACTTAGTAAAAGTAGATACGGATTTTTTAGCCTACGGCTCTGATATAGATAAGAATGCTATTGAAATAGCGCGCGTATCCGCCTCTAAAATACCGCTTAAAAATAAATTTGTTTTCGAGGAATGCGATATAAAAGATTTTGCGCCTAAAACGAAAAGAGGTACATTTTTGTGTAATCCGCCATACGGCGAAAGACTTCTTGACATTGAAGAAGCAAAACAGCTTTATTCTATTATGGGTGAAAAGTTTTCTGAAAAGAAAGGGCGCAGTTATTACATTATCACAGCGGACGAGGAATTTGAAACGGCTTTTGGCAGAAGGGCAGATAAAAGAAGAAAGCTTT
>JAAZGX010000062.1 GCA_012511005.1 Clostridiales bacterium | reverse complement strand
TTTCATTACTGAATACTTTTATATTCTCTATTTGCTCGTCTTTTTCGTCTGATAAAAATAAAGTAAGCGTTTTATCTTTTGACTGTGCCGTAATCGCTCCGTCTGCAACACAGTCTTCTTTCGGGCTGTAATTTATCTGTGTTTCTGAAAACCCCCTTTTATTTATATATTCTTCCAACAGCTTATTTGCTAATTCATAAAGTGTTCCTATATATATATTTTCAACTCCCATAATATGCCTCCTTTATGTTAGATAGTACTTGTTAAACATTTCAATAAGATATTCACTGTAATCTTCATATGCATCCCTGTACGATTTTCGCTTTCTGAATTCCTCAGGCGTTAATACACCGCTGTAGCCTGTAAGCATAACAAAGTCTGCATAATTATCCGGATATTTATATAAGCCTTTTTCAAATGCCTTCAGCATTTCTATCCTTTGCTTTTGCTTTTCAACCTTTTCGTTGTAATCTTTTGGTGTTGATGAGGATGACGAGTAGGAGGCAGAGCCTGTTACGCCTGTCCTTTTAGCTGCCGCCTCAGACAATGCATATTGCTTCTGCCAGTTTTCTTGCGCTAAGGCGTCCTGCGTCTTTTGATAATCAAATTTGTCTTGATTAAACTTATAATCCCTATCACTGTTATATTGTGAAATAGAGTGAACGAACTTAGTCCATTCGTCGTCAGACATATAGGAAAGCTTGTCCCATAAGTAATCGCCCTCACTCCAATAATCCATTACGCTGTCTTTATATCTTGAATAATCGTTTTTATCCATACCCATAAGAAGCGAAAGCCTGTTTTGCTCTTTATTCTGCTCGTCAACATATTTACCATATGCCTTATTCTCAAGCTCCGGTATTTTGTCAAGCAGCCCATTAAGATATGCTTGATAAGCCTGTCCTCCTGCCGTAACGCCGTATGACGAGCCGTAACCACCCGTAAGAGCCGCCGCCTGACCTAAAGTATCCTCCGAAGCGTTTTGTCCCAAACGCACATACTGGTCCTTGTATTGCTTGTACAGCTCGTCAGCATTGACATCATAAGAAAACTTTTCACCGTTTAATATCTTATCTAAAAGCAAGTCGATTTGCTCTTGATATAAGCCTTTGTATTCTTGCGGTTTTGATGCTTCCCAGTCCTTTACGGCATTTTTCGCCGCCGCTATATCACTGCTTTGTGTGTATGTTGGCTTTACTGCCGCTTGTGCTGCTGTTTGAGTTGTTTGCGGCGTCACTGCATTAGCGGGCGCCTTGTATAATGCCCCCGTCGTCTGTACACCCGCTATACCGTCAACACTAAGCCCGTTCTTTGACTGATAGTCACGCACCGCCGACTGTGTTTTGTTGCCGTATATGCCGTCAACATCAAGCTTATAGCCTTGTTTATTTAGCTCCTCTTGCAGCTTTTTTACCTCACTGCCTTTACTGCCGTATGATAAATTCGCCATATTATACCCCCTTTACTTAATTCCCCATATTTCTGTTATGTTCGTATAAGTGGCATTGTTTGTTATGCCGCTCGTGCTTACATTAAATGATGTCATCATCTCAAGCTTAAAAGTGGGAATGTCTGACGGCTTTGTGTATGTTCCTCTTATTGCCTGTATTTCAATAAGCCCCTCGCCCGCAAAGCTGCCGATTGCCCTAATAGGCGAAGTACCGCTATATACAGTTGAAAGCGGATATGTTACATATGTGCCCGCCTTAAACTTTACAAATCTGTAATTCCACAAGTCATCCAAAAGCGTACACTCTTGGTCTTTAGTGAGCGTACCGCTCCATAAAAGCCGTTCGTCACATCTGCCGTTTACCTTTAGGTCATAATCTATTTCAAGCACATTATCAGCTTCGGCGTATTTTCCGAAAGCCGCTCCCTTGCCGCCTTTTTTGATGTTAAAAGCGCAAAGCTCTGTACCTAACTTGCCTGTTATTACAACACTTCCAAATGTATCTGTGCAAGTCAGCACTAACTCATATGTGTTTGACTCTGTTATGCCTGTTCTGCATTCACCCGTTATGTTGTCGCCTATATCGGAATTGCTGAGCGTTTCGGCATTTCTGTAACTTCCGCCAAGTCTTTTATATTTCAAGGTTACGGTTTTCGTATTTTTACCGCCCAAGCTTGATATTGTAGTTGCCGCCTTAAAAGAAATAAGTAAACTCCCCTCGCCGGTAACCCTTTTTATTTCCTTAAAAACAGCCGCAGGCGGCGAATATTTATGTACCGTTATACTCGTAGTTTTAGTTGTCGATAAGCCTCTCGTATCCGTCAATTTTACGCTAATTTGTATCGCGCCGTCTTTCGGCAGAGAAAAGGCGGACGGTAAAGCCGTTTTTTGAACTTCGGAAACAGTTATTAATGCACTTTTATACGATGCGCCGTATTTATAACTCGCGCCGCTGACATTTACCGTTACACCGCTTTTCCCCTGCACATATATACCCCAATTAGAGGGTACGCCGTTATCCTGCCTTGTAAGAGCTATTGTAAAGTCCGGTCTGTATGTAGCGTTGTCCGGAATTATTAATGAAAACGAATAGTTCTTCCTGCCTACTTCAACCGCTCCGCTGTATGTAATGAGCGTGACATTAACTGTTCCTTTTACGGCATTTTTTATTTCCTCCGCAAAATTTTGCGGCACGGTAAATATATGAGATGTGCCAATGCTTTTAGCCTCTGTCCTTTTACTGCCTATTACATACACTAATGTGTGAGTAAAAGGCGTGCTTGCCCTTGTAATTGTCGCCTTTATATCCTGTGTAGGGTTTACGGATGATTTATCAAATACTAATGTTGACGCTCTTGGTATCGTTGTTGCCGTAAATGTGCCTTGCGAAAGTCCGCTTGAAACTCCCGCATTTCCCGTTGTAAATTCGCCTTTTATCGTCTTGCTGTATTTGCCGTCAGAATCGTGTGAAACATTTCCCGTATAAGTGCCAAGTACGGCGGTTTTTCCGTTTCTTGTATCAAATGTTATATTCTCATTTAATACAACAACGCCGTTTACAGTTAGCTTTACCGTGTTTTGATTTATGTATCCGTTATATGCCGATGCAGCATACCCGTCATTTCGCTTTAGCTTCAGAGATACCGTTATATTTGATGTATTGTTTGCTATGCTTTGTGAATTTTCCTTAATATCAAGCCAAACATCATACCGCCCGCCGGCACTGCCGGAACAGCTTCCGTAAATAATCATTCGCTCCACCTCAC
>JAAZGX010000061.1 GCA_012511005.1 Clostridiales bacterium | reverse complement strand
TGCTGTTAAGCACGCTTATTGCATCGGGGTCACGGTCAATCATAATAAGTCTGCCGTCTTTTAACTCATTAAGTATAAGATTGCTGTGACCGCCGCCGCCCGCTGTGCAGTCAACATAAATGCCGTTGGGATTTATGTTAAGCGCCTTTATGCTCTCTTTTAATAAAACGGGAATGTGAAAAAAACTCATAATAATACCATCTTAATAAGGGATGATAACTTGATTTTCGCCGTCACTCTCATGTGATGCCAACTCCTGCTCCCTCTGCCATTTTTCTTCTTCCCATATCTCTATTCTGTCAAACGCGCCGAATACAACAACATTTTTCTGAAGCTCTGCATAATCGCAAAGCTTTTGATTTATCGTTATTCTGCCTGATTTGTCTATCTCAACAGTTGTAACGCCCTCAAACGCAAAACGCTGTTGGCGAAGTCCCGCTTTTTCTTTTATCTGCTGTCCTAACTCCTTAAAGCGCTCCTCTGTATAGGCGAAAACACAGGTATTACCCGGAGGGGATTTACATATTACGAAACGAGCGCCAAGCTCCTCGCGGAATTGCGCAGGAATAAACAGCCGCTTTTTAGCGTCAAGCGTGTGTGTATATTCACCGAAAAACAAGTCGCTCCCTCCCCATTTTAATACTTTTTAACCCTTTACGCCCCACTTACGCATATTATACATAACAAAAACAAAAAAATCAATAGTTTTTTGAGTTTAATTAAAAATAACTCAATACTATTGATTTAGGTTTTACGCCAACATTCGGCGTATTTCATATATTGGCGAGTGGCGCCGTGTTTTTATACCTTTAATTTACATAGGTTTTTACTGCTTGTCTTTCGAGCCTCCCACACGATATTCAATGAGGCGCTGTTTTTCTTTCCATAGCTTTTCTGAAAGGTCGACATAATAAATATGCGGATTTTCAAAACGCACGACTTCCTCCCAAAGCGTTCCGACTTGCTCTTTGCAATACTGCCTTATCTCCTTTAGAGAGGGGCGGTTATATACACACTTTCCGTCTTTTATAATTGGAACTAAAAGCTCACGGGCGACAAAACTGTCAACCTCTTTCTTTTTCCATGTAAATATAGGGTCAAATAGTAAAAACGGTTTTCTGCTGTCTATATCTTCATCTATAAGCGTTAAAACATCGGCTATTGCTTTGCCCGTTTCCATATCAAAAAGCCTCCAAAGCTTTTTGTCACACGGTGTTGTAATTTTTGATACATTATCGCTTACCATAATAGCAGGCTGCATTTCTCCGTTAATCTCTATCTCACAAATTTTGTATACACCATTAAAAATCGGAGAAGTTTGAGAGGTAACGAGCTTTTCGCCAACAGCAAACATATCAATTTTTGCTCCCTGAATGAGCATATCACGAATAAGTGTTTCATCAAGGGAATTTGATACGATTATGCCGCAGTCGGCATATCCCGCCTTATCAAGCATTCGCCTTGCCCGTTTTGACAGGTATGTCATATCTCCGCTGTCAATCATTATGGCTTTCGGTCTAAACCCTTCCGGCAATAAGACATCATCAAACGCTTTTATAGCATTTGGAACGCCGCTGCCTAATGTGTCATATGTGTCTACTATAACGACGGCATCCTTGTAATGCTCCTTCAAATAAACGGTGAATGCCTCATACTCACTTTCAAACATCTGCACAAAGCTGTGCGTCATCGGGCTTATCATCGGCAAATTATATTTTAACCCTGCGGCAAAGTTTGATGTAGCATCTGCCCCGCCTATATAAGCCGCCCTTGAGCCTTCTATTGCGGCATCAAAGCCATGCGCGCGCCTTGCCCCTACTTCTGCAACGCTTCTGCCCTCGGCGGATCTCACTATTCTGTTTGACTTTGTCGCTATCAGAGTTTGAAAGTTAATTGTATTAAGCAGCAGCGTTTCAATTAACTGTGCTTGTATTATGGGTCCTTTTACTTTAATTATCGGCTCATTGGGGAAAATAGGCGTTCCCTCAGGGACTGCAAAAACATCACAAGAAAACTTAAAGTCTTTAAAATAATTTATAAAATCATCTTCAAAACCTAACTCAATTAAAAGCCGAAGCTCCTCATCTGAAAAGGTTAAATCTGTAAGGTGATTAATAAGCGTATCAAGCCCCGCCATAATCGCAAAACCGCCGTTATCGGGTACATCTCTGAAAAACACATCAAAAATAGCGGTTGTATCATAAGTCTTTGATGAAATTAAGCCGTTTGCAACTGCATACTCACAAAGCTCGGCAAGAAAATTTCGTTTTTCTATCACAGTATTATCACCTCTTCTTAAAATAATTTTATCACATATACCATTTATTATCAATAATTTAAATTTTATTTATACATTGTTAAACTTTTATTACAGATATAATAAATTATTGCACTTATAATAAGATTGTGGTATTCTATATCCACTTATATTTACGGAGGGAATAATGAGGATAAGAAAAAAGCCCTTGGGCGACAGAAACATTTGTGGGGAGCGTGTAGAATTCCGCCGAAAAGAGATTGGTATGAAGCAAAAGGATTTGCTGACACAGCTTCAAATAAAAGGCGTTGAATTGACAGCATCCGGATTATCAAAGCTTGAAGGGCAAACAAGAAATGTACTCGACAAAGAGCTTATAGTGTTAGCAGAGGTTCTTGAAGTGACGGTTCTCTGGCTTCTTGGATTTGAATAAATGGGGGTAAAATTATTGATAGGTGACAGATTACGATTTCTTAGAAAAAGTGCCCGTTTATCACAAAGCCAAATTGCAAGTTTGTTAGAAATCGACCGCTCAACTTACAGCTATTATGAAACAGATAAAACATTACCGTCTATTAACCTGCTTATAAAGATTTCTAAAATCTATTCGATTACAATAGACGAGTTAATCGGAAATAATAACACATTAAGTTTTTATGACAGCGGGAGCGTTTTAGTGAAAGAAACCGCTCAATCAGAAAATGACGAGTTTTTAGAAAAGATTGTAAAGCTTTCAGACTTAAATGACGATGAGAAAATGCTTGTCTTAAAATATCGTTTAATGGAAGATAAGACGGAAATAACAAAGTTTTTCGAGGAAAAATAATTGAGGGCGTTTTAAGACGCCCTCATGTTCTATTTAATTATCTCACCCAAGAGCCCCGGCTTTACATTTGCGGCATTACTTTCATCTGTATCTATATGCATAGCAGGTGAAAAATTCGGATTTACTCTTACGACAACATCGCCAAAAATGAGCGAACGCCCATCCGACTTTATTTTTACGCTTACTACTTGTTTATCAGAAACTCCAAATTCCTCTGCCGCCTTTGGTGTTAAGTGAATATGCCTTTTTGCTATTAAGACACCCTCTGTTAATAAAACCTCACCTTTAGGACCTATTAGCGTGCATGGCGCGCTGTTTTTTATATCGCCGCTTTCTCTAACAGGGGCAGAAACACCGATGGCCCTCGCGTCAGACGCGGAAAGCTCCACTTGCGACGCCTCTCTTACGGGACCTAAAATAGATACGCTCGGAAATTTTCCTTTAGGACCTACAACCGCCACTCTTTCCTCACATGCAAATTGACCCGGTTGTGATAACTCCTTTTTTGCGGTAAGCTCATACCCTTTTCCGAATAAAGTATCTAACGCCTCTCTTGATAAATGGACATGGCGCGCCGAGGTCTCAACTAACACTTTAGACATATGCTGTATCCTTCCTTTTATGACTGTTTCTTATTTGTTCATCGCCTGCTCAATAGTAACGGCGCATGCTACTGTTGCACCGACCATCGGGTTGTTACCCATGCCGATAAGTCCCATCATTTCAACATGAGCGGGAACGGATGATGAGCCTGCGAACTGCGCATCGCCGTGCATGCGCCCCATAGTATCCGTCAAACCGTATGAAGCGGGACCTGCCGCCATATTATCCGGATGAAGCGTTCTGCCCGTTCCGCCGCCTGAAGCTACCGAGAAATAAGCCTGTCCGTTTTCAACGGCCCATTTTTTATAAGTTCCTGCCACAGGATGCTGGAAACGGGTTGGATTTGTTGAGTTACCCGTTATGGATACATCAACGCCCTCATGCCTCATTATAGCAACACCCTCAAGTACATCGTTTGCACCGTAACATTTAACTTTTGCGCGGGCGCCGTCAGAATATGCATGCTCTTCTTCTATACTAAGCTCATCACTAAAATAATCATACTGTGTTTTAACATAGGTAAAACCGTTAATTCTTGAAATAATCATAGCGGCATCCTTACCCAAGCCGTTTAATATAACACGAAGCGGGTTCTTCCTAACCATATTCGCGGTTTTAGCTATACTGATAGC
>JAAZGX010000008.1 GCA_012511005.1 Clostridiales bacterium | reverse complement strand
TATTATATAGCTTATTAGCGGTATGTTTTCCGCTCATAGCATCACCGCTGTCCACATTCCAATCATAATAAGTATAGCCCGCATTTTGCACCGACTTTACAAGTTTAGTCATAATGCCCGGATTAAAATTAGATAGGGTATTTGAGCTGCCGCCGGGGAACCGCATAATAGTGGCGTTATACCCTGTTAACGCTTTAACCTTATCACGCAGGGAGTTAATATTGTCCATAAACGCTTTTTCCGAGCGATATATTTTTCGATAATCATGAGAGTACCCGTGAATTGCCACAGTGTGCCCTTCTTTAACCATGCGCTTGATTAAATCCGCTTTCTTTGTTGTATCAAAATTTATGATAAAGAAAGTAGCTTTTACATCATTATTTTTTAATACATCAAGAATTTTCTTAGTTACATTCTCGCTGGGACCATCATCAAAAGTAAGATATATAATACTGCCTTTAACCTTTTCAGGCGCAACAACTTTAATTTCCCGCCATTTTATACCGATATTGCCAGCACTGTCAGAAACGGTGTATTGAAGTTTATAAGTTCCTATTTTTGATGTATCGACGCTACCCGAAACCTCAATATTTTTAGAAATATTACCATCCCTGTTATCTGTTGCGTTTGCTCCTCTTTCCTCATATTTTGCACCTTTTACAACAATAACTCTATCAAATCCATTTAAGGTAACAATAGGAGGGGTTATATCTCTGATTTCAATTATTTTAGTACATTCAGAAGCATTTCCTGACGAGTCCGTAATAGCATATGTTGCGGTTACAAGTGAGTTTATATCGCCATCATATGTAACGGAAACAAAACCGGAAAGGTCCCCGTCATAATTGTCTGTCGCTATACAGCCTTCTTCCTTATAATCATCGAAGCTTTCAAAGGCAACTACTTCATTGCCTATAACAGAAATCTCCGGAGGCACCGTATCAACTACTCGAACAATTCGCGTAGGCGAATATGTACGGCTTCTATACTTAAATGTATATGTTACATGGTAATCCCCAATTACATCGGTATCAAGTAAAAATAAATCTGAAACAATTTCTGTTTCAATGCTTTTGCCTTTGTAATCAGTTAGTCTAAGTCCCTCGTCGTCAAATTCAGCAAAAACTTCAACCGTAACCTCCTCCCCCCCTAAAAAGTCTATATTTGGAGGAGTAAGAGTTTGAAAAAACCATACAGAGCAAAAGGCTATAAAGCAAAGCGAAAAGACTATTATATTAGCCTTTTTAGCCTTACTTCTTTTAATTGCATGATAAAATAATTCAATTATCATTACGGATAGGGCTATTATTTCAATAGCCCCTAATATATACTTTACCATAGCCGCAAATCGTTCCTCATATCTGTTTCTTAAAACTGTTTATATTACTTAGTATATCAAGTAGACATTAATAAATCAAGAAAAGGATTATAATGTAATAATTTGTTTTAATTGCGTAATATTATGTCATTTTCTCTTGCTTTATTTTAGCGTCAATAATATGCCTTGACTTCAATTCGCTTAAAACTTCATCAGTCAATATACCCATTTGCGACATTAAAACTAAAATATGATATGTTAAGTCCGCTATTTCATAAATCGTTTCCTCTTTATCGTTATTTTTTGCCCCAATAATAACTTCGCTTGACTCCTCTCCTATCTTTTTTAGTATTTTATCAAGTCCTTTTTCAAATAGATAATTAGTATATGAGCCGTCTTTCGGATTTCGCTTTCTCTCTTTTATAAGACTTGCAAGAGAGGAGATTGAAAAATCAGAATTTTCTACATCGCTTGTATATAAATTGTTGAAAAAGCAAGAGTTTTGCCCCGTGTGGCAAGCAGGACCTTCTTTAATAACCGTGATTAAAAGCGCATCATTATCACAATCAGAAGTAATGCTTATAATGTTTTGGAAATTACCCGATGTTTCGCCTTTTCTCCAAAGCGTTTGCCTTTTTCGAGAATAAAAGCAAGTTCTTTTTTCTTTAAGACTTATTTCAAGGCTTTCTTTATTCATATATGCTAATGTCAAAACCTCTTTGCTTTTCGCATCTGCAATAATAGCGGGAATAAGCCCGTTTTCGTCAAAAATCAACTCATTAATATTCATTTTCAGTTCTCCTAACGCTTACACCGTTTTTTTGTAAATATTCTTTTAGTTCATTTATTTTTATATCACCAAAGTGAAATACTGAGGCGGCAAGACCTGCGCTAATAGCAGGTAAAGACTTAAAAAGCGTAAGGAAATGCTCGCTTTCCCCCGCCCCGCCCGATGCTATAACGGGTACGCTGATATTCTCTATAACTAAAGCTAAAAGCTCTAAATCAAACCCGTTTTTAACGCCGTCTTTATCAATACTGTTTACAACTACTTCACCCGCGCCGCAGTCAACCATTTTCTTAATCCATTCAATTGCATCAATTTTTGTATCTTCTGTTCCGCCGCGTTTGAATACATTATATGTACCGTTTACGCTTTTTACATCTACGGACAGCACTATACTATTGCTGCCATACTTTTTCGCCGCTTCACCTATTAAATTTTCGTTATTAAGCGCGCCTGAGTTTACGCTTACTTTAGAAGCGCCTAAGAGAAGCACTCTTTCAAAGTCAGAAATAGTGCCAATACCGCCGCCTGCAATAAGAGGGACAGAGACGACAGAAGATACCTCTTTTAATAAATCTGTAAAAAGTATTCTATTTTCAGTTGATGCCGTAATATCGTAGAAAGCAATTTCATCTGCGCCGCTTTTATTGTAATATGAGGCAAGCTCTATAGGTGACGCTACATCAGAAAGACCTTGAAATTTAACGCCTTTAACAACTCTGCCGTTTTTTATATCAAGGCACGGTATGATTTTCTTATTTTTCATAAATTTCTCCAACAAGGCTAAGCGCCTTTTCTAATTCAATTTTTTTCTCATATATGGCTTTTCCGAGAATTGCACCGTATACCCCTATTTCTGAAAGCTTTTTAATATCCTCATATGACGACACGCCGCCTGAGGCTATTATGTTAAGCGAATACTTCTTTACTAACTCCTCATATAGTGAAATGTTCGTTCCGGACATCATTCCGTCTTTTGAAATATCGGTGCAGATAACCGTTTTTACACCCATATTTTCCGCTTCGCCCAAAAAAGTATCAATAGGCGTTTTGGATGTTTCAGTCCACCCTTTAATCGCGACAAAACCGTTATTTATATCTGCCCCTACCACAACCTTTTCTTTATGTTCTTTTAAGCAGGACGATAAAAACTCTTTATCTAACAGTGCCGCTGTACCTAAAATAATTCTTGATGCTCCCGCTTTTATAAGAGCGTTTGCCGTTTCTTTTGTGCGTATACCGCCGCCGATTTGAATAAACATACCCGTTTTTTCCGCTATATTTTTTATTATTGGTACACATCTGTTTTCACCTGTTTTTGCACCCATTAAATCAACGGTATGGAGAAAAGCGGCGCCTTTTGCGGCAAAGCTTTCAGCCGTATTTACAGGGTTATCGCTATAAACGGTCATTTTATTATAATCACCTTTTATAAGGCGTACGGCTTTACCGTCATATATATCAATAGCAGGGAATAAAATCATTTTTTCCTCCTGTACTTTACAATCATAATATGCCTTTTGTTGAGGGTATTTCCCGGGAAAAGTCGTTGTCAATTTTACAAGCCTTTCTCATAACCATGCCAAAAGCCTTAAATGCAGCTTCAGTAATATGGTGAGAATTCGTCCCATGAAGCTTTTTTATATGGAGAGTAACTCCCGCATTGTTTAAGAATGCGCTGAAAAATTCCTCAGTAAGCTCCGTATCGTACTCCCCTATTTTTTCACTTGAAACGGGGAGGTCGAAATGGCAGTACGCTCTGCCTGATATATCAACAGCGCACAATATTAACGATTCATCCATGGGAAGCATAACATCACTAAATCGAGAAATGCCCATTTTGTCGCCTACGGCGTCCTTAAAAGCTATGCCAAGGGCAATACCTATGTCTTCTATCGAATGGTGGTAATCGACTGCAGTGTCGCCAATACAGCTAACTGATAAATCAAATCTGCTGTAACGGGTAAAAAGAGTCAGCATATGGTCAAAAAAGCCGGAGCCTGTGTTAATTTCTGCTTGTCCGGTACCGTCAATAGACAGTGAAAGCGTTATATTTGTTTCATTTGTTTTGCGCGTAACTTCTGATTTTCTCATATTATCCCCCTTATTTCTTTGAGAAGAATATCAGTATCCTCTTTCGTTCCTATGCTAATTCTTACGAAGTCATTAATTCTTTCTTGCTCAAAATATCTTATAAGAATACCTTTTTCCTTCAGCTTCAAGTATAAATTGTTTGCCGTAATATTAAAAGGTTTTGCAAAAATAAAGTTTGCTTTTGAGTTTAATACAAGAAAACCTATATTTTCTAATTCCTTTGTTAAATATTCACGCGTTTCTGAAATTTTCTTACAGCAGCTATTAAAATACACATCGTCATCAAAAGACGCTTCACCTGCGGTTAAGGTTAAGCGATTTACATTGTAAGGGTTCGTTGAATACTTAATTTTTCGCAAGCCGTCAATCAGTTTACGGTCTCCCATAGCAAAGCCAAGCCTTGCGCCTGCTAAAGAGCGTGATTTTGAAAAGGTCTGAACAACGAGTACATTATCGTATTTTTTAATTAAAGGCACAGCAGACTCACCGCCAAAGTCAATATATGCTTCATCAATAACCACAAGATTATCCTGATTGCCTTTTACAATCTTCTCAACATCAGAAAGAGAAAGGCATATGCCTGTGGGAGCGTTTGGGTTTGCTATAACAATATTTTTACCTATATTGATATAGTCTTTTATGTTTATTGTAAAATCACTGCTAAGCGGAATAATATCCGCATTACTGCCGTAAAGCTGTGCATAAACATTATAAAATCCGTATGTAATATCAGGAAAAGCTACATTTGCGCCGTCTCTGAAAAAGCCAAGAAATATAAATGAAAGTATTTCGTCAGAGCCGTTTGAAAGGAATATGTTTTCCCGGGAAATATCATAAAACTTTGCAATCTTTGCTTTAAGATTATTAAACTCAACAGGCGGATATAAATTCAGTTTTAGAAGCTGCAAATCATCTATAGCCTTAATAACCTTTTGTGACGGAGGGTACGGCATTTCATTTGTATTAAGTTTTATAAACTTTGAGAAGTCCTCCGGCTGTTCGCCCGGAGCATAACTTTTAAGGTCTTTGTATCTTTCTAAAAAAAATCTGCTCATATTATGCCTTTTCCTTTTCAAATCTGATTAAAACCGATTTGCCGTGAGCGTCAAGCCCTTCTTCAAAAGCGAATAACGCTATTTTATCTGAAACATCTTTTAAGGCTTGTTCTGTGTAGTATGTAAACTGCGACCTTTTAACAAAATCCAGAACGCTAAGAGGGCTTGAAAACCTTGCGGTGCCGCCTGTCGGCAGCGTATGATTTGTTCCGGCAAAATAATCTCCAAGTGCTTCGGGCGTGTATTTTCCAAGAAATATGCTGGGAGCGTTTTTAATTTTTGAAAGATAATCAAACGGGTTATCAACACAAACTTCAAGATGCTCCGGTGCTAATTCGTTTGATACTTCTATCGCCCCGTCAATAGTTTCCGCAATAATAATTTTGCCAAAATCCCTAATAGAAGAACCGGCTATTTCACTTCTGTCTAAAAGCGGCATTTGCCTTTTTAACTCTCTATTTACTTCTTTTGCAAGACTCTCACTCGTTGTAACGAGTATAGCTGATGCAAGCGCGTCATGCTCTGCTTGTGAAAGCATATCAGCGGCTACGAAAGCAGGATTTGCCGTTTCGTCTGCAATAATTAAAATTTCACTCGGTCCCGCTATCATATCAATATCAACCGTACCAAAAACTATTCTTTTTGCGGTTGCTACATATATATTCCCCGGTCCCACAATTTTAAGAACCTTTGGGATACTTTCAGTACCGAAAGCAAGCGCGCCAACAGCCTGCGCGCCGCCTATCTTAAATATTCTGTCAACACCTGAAATTTTTGCCGCGGCAAGAACAGAGGGTTTTATTTTGCCGTCTTTTGCGGGAGGTGTCACCATAATTATTTCATTGACACCCGCTATTTTTGCGGGTATAGCATTCATTAAAACGGTTGACGGATAGCTTGCCGTTCCGCCCGGAACATATATGCCAACGCTTTTTATGGGCAAAATGTTTTGACCGAGGACTATGCCGTTTTCCTTTTTTATAGTAAAACCTTTTGTAATCTGGTTTTTGTGATAGTCCCTAATATTTTCTGCCGCTTCGTTTATTACGGCTATTAACTCTTTAGAGCAGAGTGAATACGCCTCATCTATTTCTTTTGCAGTCACTTCTAACTCGCTAAGTTCTGCACCGTCAAACTTCTCTGTATATTCTATTAAAGCCTTGTCGCCATTTGTTTTTACGCTTTCCAATATCTTTACAACATCTGCTGAAACATCAATATTTGTTGTATTTCTTTTTAGTATTTCCTTTAGTGCAATTTCTTCTAAATTATAGATTTTTATCATAAGCTTACTTCCTTACTCGTTGATAAGCGGTTTATTATTTCATTAATTACTTCATTTTTGAACTTAAAGCTTACCTTGTTGGCAATAAGCCTTGCGCTTATATCCACAATATCCTCAAGGATTTCAAGATTGTTTTCTTTAAGCGTCGTACCTGTTTCAACGATATCGACAATAACATCTGCCATTTTTAATAGCGGAGCGATTTCAACGGAACCGCTGAGTTTTATAATATCAATATCACGGCTTTGCTTTGAATAATAGTCGCGTGCAATATTGGGATAACTTGTGGCAACTCTTAAAACACGCTTTGTATTTTTATTACTGCCGGAGAAACCTGCTACAACCATTTTACATTTGCCAAAATTTAAGTCTGACAGCTCATATACATCAGGCATATTTTCAAGTAAAATGTCCTTTCCCACAATGCCAATATCGGCAGAGGCACGCTCAACATATTTGCCGACATCAGACGGCTTTACCATAAAAAAGCGAATACGAAGTTTTTCATTTTCAAATATTAACTTTCGGTTATTTTCAAGAATTTCAGGACACGCAAAACCAATTCCCTCAAATTCCTTATAAGACTTTTCATAAAGCCTGCCTTTCGGCAACGCTATGTTAAGGTAATCCATTAATCTCAACCGCCTTTCCGTCTGCCATTTTATAATACCGTGCGGCTTTAATATCTTTTTGAACTTTCTTTTGTACAAGTACGCCTTTTCCTTGTGCCAAAAGTCTGTGCGCCGCTTCGCTTACGGCATAAACATCATCATTTTCGTTATAAATTAGCACACAATCTATATCATACGGACTTTCGGGCACGAAATAACTGTTAAGCGTATCTGTATATACGGCAAAGCCTATTGCCCCAGTGTTTTTCCCGAGTTTTTTTAATAAGTTATCATATCTTCCGCCCGACAATATAACGCCGGGTATACCCTCAATAAATCCTTGAAAAATAATTCCGTTATAGTATGTTACATCGTTGACTATTGAAAAATCAAGATTGATACTTTTGTTTAATTTTAACTTTTTAAGAAGACCGTATAAGTCCTCCAACTCATCAAGTGCATTGTGCATAGTGTTATTTATTGATAAAGCGCGCACAGCTGCAAGCGTCTTTTTAAACTCTCCGTATATTTCGGAAAGCGCCGTTATAATTGAAATCAAAAAGGCGTCAACACCGCATTCAATACAGTAAGATTTTAACTCATGCGTATTTCTTTCTGATAAAAGCGTATATACTCTTTCGCGCTGTGCCGCGCTTATCCCCGTTTCATCCAGTAGACCGTTTATAAAACCTAAGTGAGAAATATCAAGAATATTTCGCCCGCTTATCATATTCAGCCCTTTAACGGCTAAGCTTATTACCTCGAAAGTAGAGTATAAATCTACATCGCCTATGTATTCAAGCCCCACCTGCGTTATTTCACTGTAATCCTTAGAACCTCTGTTTACTCTGTAAATATTTTCGTTATAGTAAAGTTTGTACGGCACAGCAGCTTCGTCTTTTACGCTTTTTACGATAGAAAGCGTTACATCAGGCTTTAAGGCTAAAAGCCTGCCGCTTAAATCGGAAAAGGTTATAATGTTTTCACATTTTAAAAAGCTTTTATTTTCAGCATATAAATCATATACCTCAAATTTGCTCATCTTATATTTTGTGTAGCCATAGCTTTCATAAAGCCTTGTAAGCTCTGCCACAGCAGTTTCACTACTCATTTTTAAGGGTGTAATCATATTTATCCCCTTTCTTGGTTTTT
>JAAZGX010000301.1 GCA_012511005.1 Clostridiales bacterium | reverse complement strand
TCATGAAAATTTGAAGCAGATTGACAGAAGATTAAAAAACTCAAAGGGACTCCAAGAATTTGATAAAATATTAGTCAAGAGAAGAAAGACTTATAATGAGTATTCTGCATTAAAATCAGAATTGAAAAAAGCAGAAGCAAGGTTTCCAAACAAGAAACCACGCTCAAGGGATTGGGAACGGTAGCGGTTACAAAATAAGCGAGTTCCCATGTGTGGAGTTATTCGTTTATATGGTCGGCTAATCAGCACCTGCAAGAGCAGTTTTAGAGATTTCATCATACAGTTTCGGGGTGCTTTCATACAAGTTATCTATTAACCATAAATTTTGCCCCTCAAAAACTGTTACCTGTCCCGATTGCGCGTTTTCAAGAGTATTGCCATTTTCGAATTTGACATCAAAACTAAGGATGAAATTAAAAACATCTTCGACCTCTGTATCGGGGGAAACTGTAATTTTTTTAACTGTTATTTCACATGAAAAATCTGTTTCACAGGCGCGGATAATGTAAATTGTGCCGCTCGATATTAGGTTTTGATATCCGCTGTCTGTTGTCAGAGATTTGATATCAGAGAACCGACTTTTTTGATTAATCTCACTGCTTTCATCTGTCGAATATACTAATTGCAGAAATTGATTAACCTCCTGTGTCGTTTTGTATGATAACTCAACTTTAACACATTGGTTCCCTATTCGCTACTATTTTTTACTGGCTGTAACACATCAATTGTAATCCTACACGGTCTGCCTTTCTTCTAACATCTTTCGATTGAAAAGTGGGATAATCTGTTATATAATAAAATTATGTGTGAAAGAACTCTGAGGTGATAATATGGATATTAAAAATGTTTTAATAGTGGCATTTGGAAATACAGGCAATGAGCCGGAAGCGATAAGGCAATCACTGGAATGCTTTAATTGTTTTGTCGCTATAAAGTATATCGGCAGACCTAATGATTTTATAGATATTCTTAATGATAAATTGAGTTTTGAATTTGACTGCATTATTTTATCTTGCCATGGTAATAGCGGCAATATTATAATGCCGGTATTGGCAGATGAAGTTTATGAAAAGGACGAGCCGAAAGGCGAATTTTCCAACTTTGAAATAACTAAATACAACAACCTATGTGATAAACTAATTATAAGTTCAGGCTGTACAACGGGTTATAAAGAAACTGCAAATGCTTTTCATAAGAATAGTAATATTTATATTGCCCCAATTGATTATATTGATGGAAATGCAGCATTGTTTTTTATAATTAGATTCTTTTATGAAATTTCTCAAAACAAACAGCGTATGTACGATGCTTATAATAAGGCGAAACAGTCAGATGATGAAACAACACTCTTTAGTTATTTTGAATAAGGAAATAATTGAGTAAAAATGATATTTTGCGCTTTGCAAAATCAAGCTCAAAGAGCAAATTTCAGCTGCATGTGAACGGTTTTGATGTCAGTGGCTTTTAGTGCTTGATGAGTGTACGATATAGATGTTTTTTAATTTAGCGTAGGGCTATTTTAACAGGTAGGATGTTTACTAAAGCGGTGTTATTATTGCAGCGATAAAAAAGCACAAAGGAGAAACAGACATTGAGTTTAAGGATTAGAACGGCTATATGCATCATACTGTTCGCTCCGGTGTATTTACTGCTCTATACAATTTTGCACGAAGCCGGGCATGCGATTGTCATCATCTCCTGCGGAGGTACTATCAACACCTTCCATATCCTCGGGCTGGACGCCCATGTAGCCAGCCACGGTGAGAGTTTTTCAGTGTTTTGTGCGGCGCTCAACAATGCGGCGGGAATGCTTCTGCCAATAATCATAGGCGCTGCTGCTTTGGGGTTTTATAGACCGAATACCAGATTTCACGGATACCACCTTTGTTATTTTTTAGGCTCGGTCTCCCTTTTGTTTTCTGCGCTGGTATGGGTGGCTTTCCCTGTTGTATCACTGTTCACAGCGCTGCCACAGTCAGAGGATGTTACAAAGTTTTTGAACATCACCGATTTTCACCCGCTGCTCGTATCGTTGGGGCGTTAGCCATAGAAGGCGCGTTCGTTTTCCTGATGTACAAAAAAGGCATGTTGGGTAAGATTAAAAGAATAGCTGTATCCCTAAAAAAGAATGTGAACCCGATCCCGAAAGCCAGACTCATAATGGGAGCCGCAGGGGTTCTAATAGCGGCAGTTTTCATGGTTGTCATCGTCACCTTA
>JAAZGX010000060.1 GCA_012511005.1 Clostridiales bacterium | reverse complement strand
AGTTTTCTCCATGTAGAAAACTTGAAGTTATCGGAAAAAACCTGTTGCATTTCTTTACTTGCATACCGTGCAGAAAATGGTGATATATAGCCATTAGTGATGTCATCCATTAAAACACTCCGTCCTTATTCTTTACTCTTTTTGTTTATTCGCTACCCATAAAGCTTTAATTAGAGGCTATAATCTTTTCTGATAATTCTTTTGTTATAAAATCCGCCGGAATAATACCATAGTGCCCGCCCTTTTTAAGCTCGTAGCCCATAAACCGTTTATTTACATAATTAGCCGTTATTTTCGGTGAGAAAAAGCCGTTGTTAGCACTTAAATGATTTACAAGCAAACTGTTTTCACTCGCTTTTTTCTCATTTAAGCAGGGTAACACAAAATCGAACCACTTTACCTTTGGCGGTACTGAAAAATCATCCTGAACATACGCAGTAAAAGCAGTCGAGCCGTCTTTAACAGAGCGAATTACCCTTTCATTTTTAACATCAGTGCCGCTGTTATAGAAGTTTATTCCCGAATTCATATCATTGAACGGAAATTTATCTGAAATAGGTGTGCGCCTTGCTAAAATAAGCTTGCCCCTGCACTCTTTAAGGCAAGGGTTTTTATTCTCTGTAAACCAAAGACTCTTATTAGAAAATACATATCTTTCAAACAAAACATCGCTTGCTAAAAGGTGCTCCTTACCGTCGTCTATCTGAAAATTCATAATAATCGTTTCCGACGGATTTTCCTTTATAAAGCGTGAACAATCGTCAATTATATCGTCTAACCATAGTTTCTCAAATGAAAACGCGCTCTTTTTACAGTCTATTATCGAATGTACAAGTTTTAACTTGCCTTTTGAATGCTCCACCCTAAGGTCTAAATACCTGACACCAAGCTCTAACTGCTGTGCCACGCTTATATTTTGGCATCTGCTGAAATAACGAAGGGGTATGTATTGTGTAGTGCTGTTATGCGTACCCGGTATGTTAATGAATGAAAGCGGCGCCGCTTCGTCTATATGTTTCATCCATGCTTTTGTATCCACAATACCACCCGTCTTTCTTAATAAATAACTTAAAAGCCCTGTTGTTCTACCTGTTCCGCCTAACCTTGAACTTTTTCTCAGTGCCGTCTTTAATCCGTTTTATATTCTCACGGTGACTGAATATTATAAGCGAGCCAATTATAAATGAAACGATAATACGGATTATTAACATTTCTAAAACAGGCTCTTTTACAGAAACTAAAACCATAACGCCTAAAGTATATGCCGCCGCCGCAACAATTGAGGCGAGAGAAATATACTTAAATAAAAACGCTATAAGGAAAAAGACAATAAACACTATAATAAAAACTAACGGCTCTGTAAAAAGTATGATTCCCGTTGTCGTCGCCACTCCCTTGCCGCCCTTAAACTTAAAAAATACGGGGAACATATGACCCAACACGCACAAAAGCCCTGCAAAATACAATGTGTAATCAGCAGCTCCGAAATACTTTATTGCAAGCTGTGCCAATAAAATTGCGATAACACCTTTTGCCATATCCCCGAAAAGCACTATAACGCCCGACTTTGCCCCGAATGTTCTATAAACATTTGTAGCTCCGGCGTTGCCGCTGCCAAACGCTCGAATATCCTTTTTGTGAATGAGTTTAGAAATAATTATACCGCAATTAACGCTTCCTAAAACATATGAGATTATGAGTACGAAAAAAAACGAAAAACTCATCGTAAGCCTCTTTTCAAATATAATGGGAATTAACCATTAACTGATTGCCATTTATTTTACTATAAATCTGCCGGTTTGTAAATAGAACGAGTAAAAAGGAGAAATGCAAAAAGCATTTCTCCTAATATTTTTATGGTCTGTTTTAGAATATTCCGTCGTTTATATATACATCTAAAATGTTCGGTACAATCATAATAAACTTCGGCAGCCATTTTATAAATGCATAAAAAGCAAGACTGCTGATTGACGGGACAATGTTTTCTAAGTAGTAACCCGTATCCGTTGTATTGTCGTCAAAAAATGTCGCTTCATTTTGCCCCGTTTCTTTGGTTATTACGAGCGTGTCAACATTATTAATAATTCCGCTATTGTCCGAAAGGATATAAGCGTTAAGAGTTAATGTGCCACCGTCAATTGAAACACAGCTAAAGCATCCGCCAATATTATTCTCATCTGTGCTGTCCCAATCAGAGCCGTTCCAATAGTTGCCGTATCCGTTCTTTTGAATAACCATAGCATCAATAAACTCGGTTTTCATAAAAGAGTCTGCAAGGAAGCTGCGTACTTCATACCTTTTTGAGCCCGCTGTGCCGGCAAGAACATATACTGTTCCGTCTTCACAAACCTCATTACCATAAAGTGCTTTTGTACGAATATACATATGGTCATGTCCTGACATTACAAGGTCAACTCCGCACTCGTCAAGTATCGCCGCAAAAGTGTCTTGAAGATAAAGAGCGTCCGGCCATTTTGCGTCTTTACCAAGGGAATAAGGGGACTTGTGCATAAATACAATTTTCCAATCCTTGTTAGTGGAGTTAAGGTCATTTTTAAGCCATGTAAGCTGTGCGTTACTCATTGAGAGCAAGTCATTTGTATTGACTACCGCAAAATGAGCGTTGCCGTAATCGTATGAATAGTTCACACCGCTGAGAGTTTGCACACTTTCACTCGTATCAAGGCAGAACATATTGT
>JAAZGX010000300.1 GCA_012511005.1 Clostridiales bacterium | reverse complement strand
TGAAGCGGCACAAGTTTTGTTTTTATTCTTCCATTTGTTTTCCAAGAAAGCTTGCGGCAACTTGGGCAAGTTTTATTTCCGTTTGAGTTGCAAATCCGCCGCTTTCGCGCAGCAGTAAAATTACTGAGCCGGAAACATCACCCGAGCCGATTATCGGAAATATCACGCTTGCGTTTGTTGGAGCGCCTTCAAAAGGTTTTAGGGGAGCAACATTTGGCGAAGCGACATAATTCGCCCGATTTTCCATAAGGTCTTCAAGTTCTGAAGAAACGCGTCTTTCAAAAACTTCTTTTTTAGGTATACCGGCACATGAAATAATATGGTCGCGGTCACTTATCAAAACAGGCATACCTGTGGCTCTGCTTAAAACATCAGAGTACTGTCCGGAAAACTCCGACAGCTCGTTCATAGGCGAGTATTTTTTGAAAATTACTCCTCCGTCACTTTCTGTGAAAATTTCCAAAGGATCCCCCTCACGGATGCGCAATGTTCTCCGTATTTCTTTTGGAATAACGACTCTTCCAAGGTCGTCAATTCTTCTTACAATTCCAGTTGCTTTCATATATTAAAATCTCCCTCACTTATTCAATTTATTGCTTTTATTGTTGGTAAAGTGACGCGATTTATTCTAATAAATTCATCTTTTAATAAATTTTCTTAAAATGTCAAAGCCAATTATAGTAATAACACAAAGGTTTTTCAATGGTAATATAAGGAAGGTTAGCAGTTTTTTTAACAAATTTGTATAATTTAATCATAATTCGCGTCTTGATGAAAAATTTCAAATAATATCGCAATTGCTTCATCAATTAGTGCAATATCTATTCCGGAATAATTAATTACAAGAATATTTTCATATTTCTTATCGGCAGTAAATAGGTAATCTGATAATAATACAAGGCGTATACCCTTTGTTTCTGCTCGTCTTTTTATTTCATATTCAGGAATTTTTGTGTTAAGGTGCAAGAGAAAATGCAAACCTGCTTTTTCTTCATTTATTGTAACCATCTTAGAGAAAAAACTATTTTGTATTGATTGAATTAAAATATCACGCTTTTGCCGATATAATTTCTTCGTGCGGTTAATGTGTTTTTCAAAAGAACCGTTTGATATAAATCGGGCAAGTGTATATTGCTCAAAACTTGAAACGGTACAAGAGTAAAAACCCATTTTTTCATTATATTTTTCAAAAAGATGAGAGGGAAGAACCATATAGCTAATTCGAATAGACGGTGCAATAGTTTTAGAAAAGGTGTTTATATATATTACCTTTTCATGTGCATCAATGCTAAAAAGAGTTGGGATTGGTTTTCCGGAAAATCTAAATTCGCTGTCATAATCATCTTCAAGAATATACCGCCCGTCCTTTTCGTTTGCCCATTTTAGAAGGCTTTGACGCCTGCCAACCGGCATAATTATGCCGGTTGGATAGTGGTGAGCAGGGGAGATATGAACAACATCGGAGTTCGTCTTTTTCAAATGTTTTACGGAAAGTCCGTTTGAATCAAGGTGTATTTGTTCACAAGTGACCTTGTTTAATCTATAGATTTTCGTTATTTTTGTATACCCCGGGTTTTCTACCGCGTAAACTTTATCCCTGCCTAATAGCTGTGTTATAAAATTATAAAGGTATTCTGTTCCTGCACCGATAATAATATGCTCCGGATTTACAGTCATTCCGCGAAAATTACGAAGATAATCTGCTATTGCCTGCCTTAATTCAAAAGTGCCGTTGTGTCCCGTAGGAAGCAGTAGGTCCTTGTCAATTTCTTGAATTACTTCTCGCATAGTTTTTGCCCATACTGTAAATGGAAACATTTCGGGTAAAACAGAGTTTTTTTGAAAGTCCATAAGGTATTTTTTATTAGCAGGTCTTTGTACAGTCGATGTAATTTGAGTTGCCTTTTGTGGTTTCGTATCTACCTGTGCTACAAAATACCCTTTCTTTTCAATTGTGTAAATGTATCCTTCGGCAATAAGTTGCGCATAGGCATTTTCGACTGTTATAACGCTTACCTTGAGATGTGAGGCAAATGAGCGTTTTGAGGGCAGTTTTTCACCGGTTTTAAATCTGCC
>JAAZGX010000059.1 GCA_012511005.1 Clostridiales bacterium | reverse complement strand
TTTTCCCATAAATCAATATTTAAGGCGGGTTTTTTATCGGATTTTTTCCAATCGTTCGATTTCCAATTTGCCGCCCAACCCTCTTTTAGGGCGTTTGCAACATATTGAGAGTCCGTATAAAGCGTAACATGGCAAGGCTCTTTTAACGCTTTTAAGCCCTCAATAACAGCTTTAAGCTCCATTCTGTTATTAGTCGTATGCTCATCTCCTCCGGAGATGACTTTTTCTTTACCTTTATATCTTAATATAGCAGCATAGCCGCCCGCGCCGGGATTACCGCTGCACGCACCGTCGGTAAAAAGCTCAACATTTTTTAATAAATTCATAAACACTCCTTACATTTTGTCTTACATTTTATCATAATGCAGAAAAATAGCAAGATGTGATTATTTAAAGTTTTTTTGGCAATACTTTTTTATAAGACGAAAATTGATTAAATTGAAAAAGGTAAATGGGAAATTAAAAAATCAGGAACTTCATCTAACATCTGCAATCTAAAATCTAAAATCTAATCTGGGGGCGTTTTTTCTTGAAAGCTGTTATTATGGCGGGCGGAGAGGGAACAAGATTAAGACCTCTTACATGTACATTACCAAAGCCCATGGCAAGAATGTGCGGCACACCCGTGCTGATTTACATTCTTGATTTACTTGCGGCCTCAGGATTTGAGGAGGCTATACTAACTCTAAAATATATGCCTAATACTATAATAGAACATTTTAACGGCGATGAATATAAGGGCATAAAGCTTGAGTTTGTCATTGAGGATGAGTTTCTTGGAACGGCAGGCAGTGTGAAAAATGCGCTTGCCGATACGAATGAAAGCGTTCTTGTAATGAGCGGCGATGCGTTATGCGACTTTTCTTTAAAGGAGATTATAAAAGCTCATAAAGAAAGCGGCGCAGATGTAACGATAACGAGCGTTCGCGTTGATGACCCGCGCGAATATGGGCTTTTGCGCATAGATGAAAATTCTTTTGTAACCGGATTTCTTGAAAAACCGGGATGGAGTCAAGCTAATTGTGACATTGCGAACACGGGTATTTATATTTTAGAGCCGTCTGCCATAAAGGAAATACCTAATGGTGTTGTATATGATTTTGCAAAGGAGCTTTTTCCGAAACTTCTTTCACAGCAAAAAAAACTTTATGCACATATCGCAAGCGGGTATTGGTGTGATATAGGCGACTTAGAATCATACAGAACGAGCCAAATTGATATGTTAATGGGCAAAGTCAGTTGTGGTTTTACGCCCGTTGCAGAGGGTATATATGCTAAAACAACGCTGCCTAAAGGCGACTTTGTCGTTATTCCTCCGTCGTATATCGGCGACGGCGTACAAATTGAAAATGGCGCTGTAATAGGACCCGGCACCGTTATTGACGATAATTGTCTTATAGGTGCCGGCTCAAAAATAAGAGAGTCTGTTGTTCTTGAAAATAGCTATGTTTCATCTTTATGCAGTATAAACTCCGCAATAGTTTCAAAAGGCGCGTCTATAAAAAAAGGAGCTTCACTTTTTGAAGGCAGCGCCGTAGGAGCAAATGCGATAATCGGGGAACACGCAACGGTAGGCGGCGGTGTTTTAATATGGCCTAATAGAGAGGTTTCTTCAGGCGCCACGGCTAATGATAATTTGAAATACGGAGTTTGCTCTAAAATAATGCTTGTAAATGACGGGCTTGAGGGAGATTTCGGTGTTGAATTAACACCGGAGCGCGCCGCGGTTCTTGGCGGCGCCGTCGCAAGTATCGAAGAAAATGTGAGAGTAGGCGTCGGAACGGACGGCTATGTGAACTCACAGGCATTAAAATACGGTCTATTGGGCGGTCTAATATCTTGCGGCGCGCGTGTATGGGATTTCTCAACATGCTTTCCCGCACAAATGTACTTTTTTACAGCATTTTGCGGATTAAAATTCGGAATATATATATCAGGCGGAAAAAGCGGAACATCAATCAAAATTTCTGAAAAAGGCGGATTATCTCTTACGAGAAACAGTGAGCGTGATATATGCGCAAACCTTTCAAAATCAGAATTTAAGCGCTCAGGGTATGACCAATGCAAGGCGACAACAGATATGCAAAGCGTTAATATGATGTATATGCGTGAATTATGCAGTCAGGCAAAAGCGGAAATCGTGGGTACAGATGTAGAAGTCATTTCCTCTAATACGAGAATAACTGATATAATGGCACATGCGCTTGAAAGGCTCGGTTGCACCTTTTGCAGTGATGATTTTATAATAAGAATAAACCAAATGGGAACAAGAGGCTCATTTTTTGAAAAAGGATTGGGCTATACATTTGAAAAACTGCTTGCCGTTGCGGCGTATCATGAATTAAAGTCCGGAGCTGATGTTGCGCTTCCGTGGGACGCGCCGCATATTATAACGAATATAGGAAAATCGTTAGGGCGAAATGTTTACAGATATGCCGAAAATCCCGTATCTAATACGCAAGATAAGGCAAGGGAAACGGGAGTAAAACAATTATGGGCAAGAGACGCTCTTTTCTTGTCCATTAAAATCTTATCAATAATGAAAGAACGCGAAAAAACATTAAAAGAGCTTGTAAAAGAATTGCCGGAGTTTTATGTGGCAAATAAAAGTGTAGACATTGATGTATCGCCCGCCAAGGTTTCTAAAAAACTGCTTGACGAAAAATTTGAAAATACAGATGATGAGGGTATCGTTTATTCCGGAGAAAAAGGTTATGCGAAAGTAAAAGTAAAAAGCTCCGGAGATACTCTCAGAATTATCACGGAGGCAGTAAGCGTAGAGGCGGCGGAAGAGCTTTGCGCTGACATTGAATCAATTATTAAACGCATTTCTATTGACATTAAGGACGAAAAATAGTATCATTATCTTCCAAAGCAGTAATTATGAATAATTTATTATTCTGTAATATAATGTAAAGCGGCATTCTTTCGGATTGCTAAGCTTTGCGATTTAAAAGAAGTGGAGATAATATGCAAAACAGCAAAAAGATGGCGCAAGGTAAAGCTATGCGCCGTAAACCTATTTCTGCCCTCACAAAAGATGAGACGGCAGTAAAAAACACAAGAAAGGCATCTGCCTATGGAAAGGTAAAGCGTATGGCGGAGTGCATTGATACTGTAAAGATATCATTTTTAGGCGGACTTAACGAGGTCGGCAAAAATATGACAGCATACACATACGGCGAGGATATGATCCTTGTGGATTGCGGTCTTGCTTTCCCTGATACGGAGATGTTCGGGGTAGATTTAGTCATTCCCGATTTTACATTCGTTGAAAGAAATAAGGATAATATCAAAGGCATTGTAATAACGCACGGGCATGAGGACCATATTGGCGGTCTTATATATATGCTAAAAGTTGTGAATGTTCCGGTCTATGCCACAAGACTTACAGCAGGGCTTATAAAGGGCAAGCTTAAAGAGGGCAAAATTGCCTCAACTGCAACGATAAACGAGGTGGCGCCCGGCGATGTTGCCGACCTTGGCGAATTTAAGGTAGAGTTTATTAAGGTAAACCACTCAATTCCCGATGCCGTTGCCCTTTCAATCTCTTGCGAAGCGGGAGTTATTATTCAGACAGGGGATTTCAAAATTGATACGACACCGATTGACGGTGAAATGATTAACCTTTCACGCTTTGCAAAACTTGGTGACGAGGGTGTTCTTTGTATGCTTTCAGACTCTACAAACTCTGAAAGCCCGGGCTATTCACAAAGCGAAAGCAAGGTAGGCGAGTCGTTTGAAAACCTGTTTACAAAAGCAGGTGACAGGCGGATAATTATAGCGACATTCGCCTCAAACATACACAGAGTTCAGCAAATCATTAATATCGCCAAAATGGCAGACAGGAAGGTAGCGCTTTCCGGCAGAAGTCTTGAAAATGTCGTGGGAATAGCGTCAGAGCTTGGTTATCTTGATGTTCCTGAGGGCGTGCTTATAAGCATAGATAACATAAAACAATACCCTGACGAAAAACTCGTTATCATAACGACGGGGAGCCAAGGCGAAACGATGTCCGCGCTTTCAAGAATGTCTATGGGAGAGCATAGGCGCGTTGAAATAGGTGAAAACGACTATATAATAATATCCGCAAAACCCATTCCGGGGAATGAGAAAACCGTTTTTAAGGTAATAAATGACCTTATGCGTAAAGGCGCGGAGATTATATATGAAAAGATGTATGATGTACATGTGTCCGGTCACGCGTGTCAAGAGGAGCTAAAGCTTCTTATAACACTCGTAAAACCAAAGTTTTTTATACCGGTACACGGTGAGCAAAAGCATTTAAGGCGGCACGCAAGCCTTGCAGAAAATGTTGGTATACCAAAGGAAAATATTATTATAACGGATAACGGCAGGGAAGTATCTGTATCACAAAACGGAATTCTTGTTAC
>JAAZGX010000058.1 GCA_012511005.1 Clostridiales bacterium | reverse complement strand
GCCGTGTACTTCGTGTTCGCACAAATGCCGATAATCCGACAGATACGGCACAGGCAGTTAAGTTCGGCGCTGAGGGCGTAGGACTTTGCCGTACAGAGCATATGTTCTTTGAGGGTGACAGAATTAAGGCTATCCGTGAAATGATAGTTTCAAAAACTCAAGAGGAGCGCAAAAAGGCTCTCGATAAAATCCTTCCCCTTCAACAGGGCGACTTTGAAGCAATGTACAGAGTTCTTGAAGGAAGACCGATGACAATCCGCTTCCTTGACCCGCCTCTCCATGAGTTTGTTCCCACAAAGGATAAGGAAATAGAAGAGCTTGCACAGGATATGGGCATTGAAAAAGAAGCTCTTATAGCAGTAATAGAAGGGCTTCACGAGTCTAACCCGATGATGGGACACCGCGGCTGCCGTCTTGCAGTAACATTCCCTGAAATTGCAGAAATGCAGACAACGGCTGTTATTAAAGCGGCGCTCAAGGTTAATTCCGAGAATAATGGTTACACCGTAGTTCCTGAGATTATGATTCCCCTCGTAGGCGAGGTTAAAGAACTTCAGTTCGTTAAGAATGTTGTTGTAGAAACAGCAGAAAGGCTTATAAGTGAAGCAGGCGCCGCGCTTAAATACTATGTAGGCACAATGATTGAAATTCCGAGAGCTTGCATTACAGCAGACGAGATAGCAAAAGAAGCAGAGTTTTTCTCATTCGGAACGAATGACTTAACTCAAATGACATTCGGCTTTAGCCGTGACGATGCCGGCAAATTCCTTGATGCTTATTATGACGCGAAGATTTTCGAGTCTGACCCATTTGAGAGAATTGACCAAAAAGGCGTTGGCAAGCTCGTTAAAACAGCGGTGGAGCTTGGCAGGAAAACGCGCCCTGACATCAAGCTTGGCATCTGCGGCGAACACGGCGGCGACCCCTCATCTGTTGAGTTCTGCCATGAAGTCGGACTTAACTATGTTTCCTGCTCCCCCTTCCGCGTGCCAATAGCCCGTCTTGCGGCAGCTCAGGCGGCAATAGCGGAAAAGAGAGCAAAATAATCTAATCTGTAAACAGATAAAAATCAAAGAAACACAGCCTATCACCAAACGGTGACGGGCTGCTTTTCTATCTAATCATCAAATATTATGTCAATCAATTCAAGTTCATCTATCCATTTAAGGTTATCCTTTTTACTTTGTGAGGCGGCGGCTTTAGACTTGTGATTTGCCGAAGGTTTATTTCGGTTTTGTATTGTGCATCTTTGCTTCTTTTTCTTTGTGCGGCTATAATTCGTTTTGCATTTTTTTGTCGCTTTACACATTTTATTTACCGCCGTTTCTAATATTGGCTTTGAAAGGGGTTTCTGTAAAAAGCAAACTACGCTCTATTGTCTTTAATTTTAACAACTATACTAAACTGCTTTTCCATATGTTCTTCAAGATTACGCGTACATATTTTAGCGTCAAAGATATCTCCGTATCCAAAGTAGAAAAGAGTGCTTATTACACTGTTTAGTGACTTTGGAATATAACCAAGCTTGGTTTTTTCAAAATATACGGCGACGGCTTCAGGGTCATAAGGATTATCCGGTTCCGGTACAAGTGTAACAATTGCTCCTAAAACGAGTTTCTCTATTACATCAAGACCGTCATAGTAGGCGAACCCCGCGATATTACAATCAAACAGATTACGGCTTTTTTCGTACATTGTAAACACTCCTTTTGAATTTAATGTTTCCCTTGCTGTATAAAGCATAACAAAAGGAGTGTCCTATAATACGGACTTAACTTTTATATTGTGAAAGAAATTTTCGTCCGCATTCTTTTAATTCGTCCCGTAAGCTCTGCGGTGATAAAACTTCGCATAATTCGCCGAACTGAAATATCCAGCCGTAAAACACAGGTGAAAGGGCGACGCATACTGTAATTATAAAGTGATTTTCACCGTCAGGTATCATTAAAACATCTTTTCCAAAACGGTCAATAACAACGCCAATAAGCGAGCCGTCCATTCTAAGCTTTACCATTTCTTCCTCTCCGGTGAACATACCGAACACTTTTTTTGAGTGGAGGGCAGGGTTAAATTCTTTTACTGATACATTTCGCGGCTCGTCTTGCTTTTTGATGTTACTCATCCTATCAACGCGATAATGAGTAAAACCCTCGTGGTTATCTGAATGGGCGACAAGATAATAATTTTCATCATCCCACAAAAGAGCGGCGGGACTAACTGAATAATAAGCGCCATTTTTTCTGTAAACGCGCTCTTTATTAATATTATAGTCAAAATAAGTAAAGCACACCTTTTTATTATCGGCAATTGCCTCGTAGAGAGCGTCAACATTGTAATAAATACTGTCATTCATACTTTTTACACGGCTACTGACATAAACTTGACGCCGTAAGCTTCTTCCGTCATATTTACTTACAAGGTTTTCAAGCTTTTTTATAAGCTCTAATGATTTTCTTTCCGTAATAAATTTTGACGACACGACAGCGTCTATCAAAAGCTTTAGCTCCGGCAGCTCAAAGTCACGGCTTGCAACGAAATAGCCGCAGGACTTAGATTTTTCCATTATAATGTCAAAACCAAACTCTCGGAGAGCCTCAATATCTCCGTATATTGTTTTTCGCTCTGCAGAAATTCCATAACCTTCAAGCCGTGAAATTAATTCATTTACAGTCAGCAAATGCATTTCGTCCGTCTGCTCCAGAAGGATTTTCATAAGATACAAAATCTTTAATTTTTGCCCTCTGCTCCTTGCCATAACAGCCTCCTTACTTTGCAGAAAAACTTAAAACTCTAACTCGTCCTCCCTAAACTTTTCAATATAGTTCATACAGTAGTCGTCAACGCCTAAAATAGCTTCGGCGGCAAAAAGAGAGGACATCAGCTTTTTGTCAAGCGGGTCAAGAATAGCGGAATCGAGCCCGAAGGCTAATGCCGCTATTAAAAATGTTTGATTTAATAACTTTCTGCCCGGTAAACCGAATGAAATATTGCTAAGCCCGCATGTAATATGGACTTTTGGATATTGTGTCTTTATTATTCTAATCGTATCGAAAACAACTTTTCCATAATGAGAGCCGGTTCCAATAGGGCGCACCATAGGGTCAATATAAATATCGTTTAGAGGAATTCCTTCTGCTGTTAGATTTTCTATTAAACCTTGTGCAATCTTCACTCTGTCTTCGACGGTTTCAGGCATGCCGCTGTCATCCATACATAAGGCTATAATGCCGGTATTATATTCGACTGCCAAAGGCATAACGGCAGAATATCTTTCCTTTTCAGCAGTAATGGAATTTATAATGGGCTTTTTATTTTTATTTGCCTTTAATGCAAAAAGAAGAGCTTTTGGATTAGGTGAGTCAATAGAAAGAGGTGTACTCGTTACCTCTTGCACCGTGTTTACGAGCCACTCTAAACGCTTTGGCTCGTCATCGTAAAACATACCTGCGTTTACATCAATAAAAGCGGCTCCCGCATCACCTTGTTTTACGGCAAGCTCTTTTATCAGCTTATCATCATAGCTTTCTATTGCTTCTTTTACTGATTTTATTGTGCTGTTAATTTTTTCGCCGATAATTATCATAAGTACCTCCAAGCCTTACTTCTTTTTTGATTTCCCTGTTAATTTATCCTTATAAAGTGCCGCAAGATAGATGCCAAGCCCCGAAAATGCCACCCATGTTTCAATTGCAAAAAGCCGCCTTTTCGTCATAAGCTCCGGAGAAACAGAACTTGCCTTAGACATTAAAGGTCCTTTTTTCCCGTCAGGCGGCAAGAGGACGAAAAATATTTGATAGGCACCGTAAAAAATCTCTAAAAGGAAGTTTGTTATTATAAAGATGTTAAGTGCTTTCCAAAAAGAGCTTTTAATATTGCGTGTTTTCCCGTTTTTCATATGTATAATCAGAACCTTTCAAAGAGTAGTTTACGCTTTTCTATTTTCCGCTCCAAAATAAATAATCGGCAATTAGGACTGCTCTCGTAAGAGATGCCTCCGTGCCGCTCATTTTTATTGGCAGAGCAACAAGAAAATAAACACCGGGTGTTACATCTTCAAGATTAAGCCCCTCTAAAACAACAGAATTATTATATGCAAACGCTTTATGAGTGCCCTCTTGCTGCCCTTTTAGTCCTATTGCATCTCTATCTATTCCAATAAGCTTTACACCGGCGGCAACGGCGGCAGCGGCGCCGCTTTCTATAAATGCCGCGTTGCCGTTTCCTTTTATTAAAAGCCGCTCTTTCCCGCGGGGAAACTTATTTTCCACATATTCACCCGTAATTGCTCCTTTTGGCACTTCAATAACGGTACATTCACCTATTAAAAGTTCAAGCGGAACAGAGGAAACATCTGCCGCGCCGTCTAAGAAATGCAGCGGCGCGTCAATATGTGTCGCCGTGTGAAGACAGGAGTAAAACGCTGTTAAATTACAGTGTTCACCGTCTTTAATTCTCTTTATTTCATCAATGTACGGCTCCGGGTCACCGGGGTAGACAGGCGTATTAAAAATATCTCTGGAAATGTCAATAATTCGCATAGCTTCACTTCCTTTGTATTATTTAATCAAAGTCTGATAGAATAGCTTCTGTAAAATCATCCGTAAAATTAGTAATAGTTATTTCAGTTTTAGCTCCTGTTCGCATATTTTTTAGCACAACGGAATTTGTTTTAAGTTCATTATCACCTATAACCGCCGTGTATCTTGCACCCGTTTTGTCGGCAAACTTCATTTGTGCTTTTAGGGAACGCTCCATAATATCAATAATAACGGCGTAGCCCTTGTACCGCAAGCTGTCGGCAATATAGGCTGACTTTAATCGGGAAGCATCATCCATAGCGGCAATTACAATATCAACCTCCG
>JAAZGX010000057.1 GCA_012511005.1 Clostridiales bacterium | reverse complement strand
TTTTCGTTAATGTTTATACCGTTTGGATGGGCTGAAATAAATAAACAGTCAACCCCCAAAGACATAAAAAGCTCCGGCGCTATTACGCTTGCGCTGCCGTTTGCACAGTCAAACGCCGCTTTCAAGTCTTTTACTGGCGTTTCGGCACAGCTTTTCAAGTATTCCGTATAATCGTACCTTGCCGTTCTTGAATTCGTTATTCTGCCGACGAAGCCGCCTATTTTTACGGGCGGGGTTTTCGTTTGGTCAAGTATAATAGCTTCAATCTCTTCTTCTAATTCATCGGGCAGCTTATAGCCGTTTGACTGGAATATTTTAATGCCGTTATATTCACAAGGATTGTGTGAAGCGGAAATCATTATGCCTGCGTCATATGAATACCTTTTTACAAGATACGCAACCGCGGGAGTAGGAACAACGCCTAAAAGCAAAACATCCGCACCGACAGAGCAAAGTCCCGAGCTTATTGCCGCCTCAAGCATTTGTGAGGATGCTCTTGTGTCCATGCCTATTAATACTCGCGGTTTTTTTGTGCTATGCTGTGCTAAAACCATAGCTGCCGCTCTGCCGATTTGCATAGCAAGCTCACAGGTAAGCTCTTTATTAGCAATTCCCCTTGCGCCGTCCGTTCCAAATAATCTGCCCAAAATACTGCCCCTTTCGTTTAGTCGTCACACGATAGAGATATCTGCTCACTGTCCTCTAAATCGGGATAATTTAATCCCAAATGACGATATCCCGCCGGTGTTACTTTTCTTCCGCGCGGCGTTCTTGATAAAAATCCTATTTGCATAAGATAAGGCTCGTAAACATCTTCAATAGTTATAGACTCCTCGCCGATAGCAGCCGCTATTGTTTCAAGCCCAACGGGACCGCCGTTATAGTTTTCTACCATAGCTTTTAAAAGCAGGCGGTCAATCATATCAAGCCCTAACTCGTCTATTTCCATTCTGTCAAGCGCCTGTTTTGCTATATCGTCCGTAATTTCGCCGTCACCCGAAACCTGTGCAAAATCCCGCGCCCTTTTTAAGAGTCTGTTTGCTATTCTTGGTGTACCTCTTGAGCGGGAAGCAAGTTCAATTGCACCTTGACTTGTAATATCAATTCCGAGTATTCCCGAACTGCGCGTTACTATTCTTGACAGCTCTTTAGGACTGTATGTTTCAAGTCTTAAAATTACACCGAAACGGTCCCTTAAAGGAGCTGAGAGCTGCCCCGCTCTTGTGGTGGCGCCTACGAGAGTAAAATGTTTCAAATCAAGCCTTAACGAGCGTGCAGACGGCCCTTTTCCTATTATTATGTCAATAGCGTAATCCTCAAGCGCGGGATAAAGTATCTCCTCTACCGTGCGCGGCAGTCTGTGTATCTCATCTATAAAAAGAACATCGCCGTCATTAAGATTTGTAAGCAGCGCCGCAAGGTCGCCCGGCTTTTCAATGGCAGGACCTGAAGTTACACGAAACTGCCCTTTCATTTCGTTTGCTATAATGCCGGCTAAAGTGGTTTTTCCAAGCCCGGGAGGACCGTAAATTAAAACATGGTCAAGGCTTTCTTCTCTGCCTAAAGCAGCATCCATATAGACCTTTAGATTATCCTTAACCTTTTCCTGACCGATATATTCGGATAGTGTTTTAGGACGAAGGCTAATTTCAATACCCTCGTCAAGGCTCGTTTCCTCCGGAGCGACTACGCGCTCAAAATCGGCTGCAAAAAAGTCATCCATTTAATATACCGCCTTTATTATTACAAAAAAGATATAAAGCTTTTTAACGCTGCTTTTATAAGCTCCTCTTCACTTAAAGAGGGTGAAAGCTTGCTTACCGCAAGCGTTGCCTCAGTTTGCGAATATCCTAATTCCACGAGTGCCGAAACAGCGCTTTGTGTGTTCGACATTTCAGAAACGGCGCTAACTGCTCCTAAATTGGTGTTCTGCTCGCTGCCGCTATACGAGCCAAGCCTATCCTTTAGCTCTAACACAACCCTTTGTGCAAGCTTTGCGCCTATACCCTGCGCTTTTGTAAGTGATTTTGAATCGCCCGACGCTACTGATACCGCTAATAAATCCGGTGTAAATTCAGATAGTATAGAGAGCGCCGCTTTGGGTCCTATTCCCGAAACCCCTATTAACAGCTTAAATACATCAAGCTCATCTATATTATAAAATCCGTATAAATCAAGTGAATCTTCACGCACATTAAGATGTGTAAAAAGTGTGACGGCGCCGTCATTCCCGCCTATCTTACTTAGGGTGTTATATGTCGTAAAACAACGAAACGATACTCCGCCGCATGAAAGGGCGACAGAATTTTCATCCCTATATATGATATTACCTGTTAAACTGTAAAACATTTTACTCCCCTTTGTAATTTAGAAGCGAGCCGCTCGTATGAGCGTGACAAATAGCAAGCGCCAACGCATCTGCCGCATCGTCCGGTTTAGGTGTTTCTTCAAGGCAGAGCAGTACCTTTACCATTTCCTGTACCTGACATTTATCAGCTCTGCCATAGCCTACTACGCTTTGTTTAACCTGAAGCGGCGTATATTCAAAAATAGGCACACGATTTTTTTGAGCTGCAAGAATGCATATTCCCCGCGCCTGACTGACATCAATAGCCGTCTTTTGGTTACTGTTGAAAAATAATTTCTCAATGCTCACAGCGTCCGGATTAAACTTTTTTATAAGCTCTGAAACATCATCATAAATCTTTTCAAGCCGGCAATTAAAAGGAGTATGCGCCTTTGTTTTTACCGCGCCGTATCCCATAAGCGAAAATCGGTTTTCGTTGAAATTCACTATACCGCAGCCAACTATCGCATAGCCGGGGTCTATACCGAGAATAACCAAGACTGCAACCCCTTTCAATAAGATAATATCATTTAAATAGTATACCACACAGCTTTAAGTAGGGCAAGGAAATTTAATAAAGCTTAATTTTAATTTAACATAAATTGAAGCTTGCCGTCAACATAAGAAAAAACAAGCGTTTTATGCTCTGATAAAGGGCTTTTTTATATACATTTGTCGCTTTCCTTTTATTGACTTATGGTATTTGTTGTGTTAATATTTTCTTGTGGATTTGAAAGAAAAAAGGCTGGTAAATAATGACGGATAGTATTTATAAAGGAAGAGCGCAAAAAGAAGAAAACGAAAAGCTTGTAAGTATGATTAACACGGTTTTTGCTCCTAAAGACAGTACAAGATTTGACTTTCGCAAAACCCTGCCCAAGCTATATAAAACAGAGTACAACCCAGCATTAAACAATATGATTGTTCGCGAGGGCGACGACATAAAAGGAGCTGTCGGTGTTTTTTATGAAGATTTAACGGTTGGAAGCAATACACTTCGCTGCGGCGGGGTAGGAAATGTCGCCGTTTCGCTTGACAGCCGCGGGAAAGGATATATGTCTGACTGTATGAATCTTGCTTTAGACGATATGATTAAATCTAACGCGGACTTATCATACTTAGGCGGTCAAAGGCAACGGTACGCTTATTATTCATATGAACATGGCGGATTTTATTATAATTATAATATTTCCAAAACAAATATTCGCCACGCTTTTAAAAATGAAATTTATACGGATTTTGAGGCAGTTCCCGTAAAGCCCGGTAACACGGCTTTAATTAAAAAAATGTACAACTTGTATCTTACTAAAGCCTATCGCTTTAACAGACCCTTTGATAAATTTTATGACTGTTTATGCTCGTGGCGCAGCTTGCCATATGTACTCTTAAAAAACGGTGAATTTAAGGGATATTTCACTTACGGAGAGGGTATGGACTATGTTTTAGAATTTATGTTATTAGACTATTCTGATATTAAGCATGCTTTTCTTGCTCTGTTAAAGCACGCGAAAGAAGGCAGTGTAAATGTGCCTGTTGCACCTTTTCATAATGAGGTTTTACACTTTCTTTCAGAAACTGCGGAGTTGTGCAGTATTGAAAGCTCCACGAATATGACAGTATTTAACTTTAGAAACACGCTTTATGCGCTCCTTTGCAATAAGGCAGAGTTTACACCGCTTATTGATACGGAATGCACTTTTTTAATAGACGGTTATGCAAATAAAGAGAATTTACATATCAAGGTTAAAAACAACAACATAACTGTTGATTATACAGATAAAAAAGCTGACATTGAGCTTTCGCATTTAAGCGCTATAAGGCTGTTTTTTGGAATTTCGCCTATTAGAGTTGACAATTTGCCAAAAAGTTTTGCCGCACTTTTACCTATTCCGTTTTTTATTCCCGCAGCGGATAATGTATAAAAATTCAGAAAGGACATTAATATGAAAAAGAAGTTTTTTTTAATAGCGATTTCCCTTGTACTTATAAGCGCCATTTTTGTCGGTTGTGACGGACCGTTAGGTAAAAACGAAAATACATCTACAAACACACTTGAGCAATCAAGTGAAATTCCCCCGTACACGCTGCCGCAGAATGACGGCTCAAGCACAGAAAACGGCAATACGACTACTGACAGCACTTCTGACGGTGCAAATTCTGCGAACACTGGTTCAAGTATTTCCTCCTCTGTTAACTACGGTCAACCAGATAACGGTCAGCCTGCCCAGTCCGGCTCAACTGAAAGCTACAAGACAGGCAATTATATTGTGAATACTGTTACTGACCCTTTAAGTCTGCGGCTAAAACCCTCCGCTGCAGATGATAATGTAACTATCCGCAGTATCCCTAAAGGGGCCAAGGTTGAAGTTATTGCCGTTAAGGACGATTGGGGTTATGTAGTTTATGCCGATACGGGAGGCTGGGTTTCAATGAAATATCTAAAACCGGCAGCATAAAAATAATACAAAAAACCGGCAGGAAGTTTTCTTCCTGCCGATAATTTTGTCGTGTTTTACTCGTTAATAGAAATAACAACGCCTGAGCCGACTGTGCGTCCGCCTTCACGGATAGCAAAGCGTAAGCCCTCTTCAATGGCGATATGAGTAATTAACTCAACATCCATCTCAATATTGTCGCCGGGCATACACATCTCAACACCTTCGGGAAGGTTTATGATGCCTGTAACATCAGTCGTTCTGAAATAGAACTGCGGACGATAGTTGTTAAAGAACGGTGTATGACGGCCGCCCTCTTCCTTGGAGAGTACATAGACTTGACCGCGGAACTTCGTGTATGGTTTGATAGTGCCGGGCTTGCAAAGTACTTGACCGCGCTCAATTTCTGTTCTTTGAATACCGCGAAGAAGAACGCCGACATTATCTCCCGCCTCGGCATAGTCAAGAATTTTGTGGAACATTTCAACACCTGTGCATACAGTCTTCTTGTTCTCTTCTTTAAGTCCTACGATTTCAAGCTCATCACCGGTTTTAAGCTGACCGCGCTCTACTCTGCCGGTAGCAACGGTGCCGCGCCCTGTGATTGTGAAAACATCTTCAACGGGCATAAGGAAAGGAAGGCCGGATTTTCTTTCAGGTGTCGGGATATAAGAGTCAACAGCCGCCATAAGCTCAACTATCGGCAGAACTTTGGGGTCTTCAAGGTCTGTGCCTGTGTACTCAAGAGCCTCAAGAGCAGAACCCTTAATAATCGGAATATCGTCACCCGGGAATTCATACTCAGAAAGAGTTTCACGAATTTCCATTTCAACAAGCTCTATAAGCTCCGGGTCGTCAACCTGGTCACATTTATTCATGAAAACAACGATTGAGGGAACTCCTACCTGACGAGCAAGAAGGATATGTTCCTTTGTCTGAGCCATAGGCCCGTCCGTTGCGGCGATAACAAGAATTGCACCGTCCATCTGTGCCGCGCCTGTAATCATATTTTTGATATAGTCGGCGTGTCCGGGGCAGTCAACATGAGCGTAGTGGCGAGCCTCTGTTTCATATTCAACATGAGATGTGTTGATTGTAATTCCGCGTGCTTTCTCTTCCGGTGCTTTATCAATGTTTTGATAGTCTATAAATTGGGCACCGCCCGCTAATGCAAGCGTCTTTGTGATAGCTGCGGTAAGAGTAGTCTTACCATGGTCAACATGACCTATCGTTCCGATATTTACATGTGGTTTGGTTCTTTCGAACTTCTGTTTTGCCATTATTTTTCCTCCTTTGATATGACTGTATAAATATTTTTATTTGTGATAAGAAGTTTACCAAAAAACTCTTATAATATCAAGTGTTTTAGCAAATTATAAGCAGTTTCTGGATTTATCGGTTATAATTGTTTCAGAAATGCTCTTTGGAATAGGCATATAATGACTTGGTTCCATTACATATTGCCCGCGCCCCTGAGTTTTTGAGCGTAAATCCGTAGCATAACCGAACATTGTTGAAAGCGGAACATTAGCTATGATTTCAGAAGCTCCCATGCTTGCTTGTGTTCCCTGCACTAAGCCTCTGCGAGCCGTAATATCGCCAAGGACATCACCAATATATTCGTCGGGAGCTATGACAGTAACTTTCATAATCGGCTCAAGCAGTACGGGAGATGCTTTTTCCATCGCCTCTTTAAAAGCCATTGAGCCCGCTAACTTAAACGCCAATTCAGATGAATCTACCTCATGATACGAACCGTCATACAGCGTTACTTTGACATCAACAACATTGTATCCGGCAAGTACGCCTGACATCATTGCACCCGCAACGCCTTGCTCAACCGGTTTTATATACTCTTTCGGTACTGTGCCGCCGACAACTTTACTTTCAAACTCATAGCCTTTTTGCGGATTTGGCTCAATGCGGATTTTAACATGAGCATATTGCCCGTGACCGCCCGTTTGCCTTACATACCTTACATCTGCGTCCGCCGGTATCTTAATAGTTTCTCTATACGCTACCTGCGGTTTGCCGACATTTGCTTCTACCCTGAATTCTCTTAACATTCTGTCAACGATTATTTCAAGGTGAAGCTCTCCCATTCCTGCTATTATTGTTTGACCCGTTTCGCTGTCTGTATAATGCTTAAATGTAGGGTCTTCTTCCGAAAGTCTTTGCAGGGCTATACCCATTTTTTCTTGACCTGCCTTTGTTTTCGGCTCAATAGCTACTCTTATAACAGGGTCGGGAAACTCCATAGACTCAAGAATAATCGGGTGCTTTTCGTCACAAAGAGTATCTCCCGTTGAAGTGTTTTTAAGCCCTACTGCCGCTGCTATATCACCGGCATAGCACCACTCTAAATCCTGCCTGTGATTTGAATGCATTTGCAGAATGCGCCCCATTCTTTCCCTGCCCTGTTTCGTGGAGTTGTATATCGTGGCACCTGCTTCAACCTTACCGGAGTAAACTCTAAAAAAGCAGAGTTTGCCAACATAAGGGTCTGTGGCTATCTTAAAAGCAAGGGCGGAAAACGGCTCGCTGTCTGTGCTGTGCCGTATTTCCTCATTATCTTTTCTCGGATTTATACCTTTTATCGCCTCTACATCTGTCGGGGCGGGCATATAATCAATAACCGCATCAAGTAGCTTCTGAACGCCTTTGTTTCTGTAAGAGGTTCCGCATACGACGGGTACCATCTGGTTTTCAATTGTTGCCTTTCGTATACAGTTTTTAATCTCCTCGGTTGTAAGTGCTTCGCCGTTTAGGTACTTCTCTAAAAGAGTATCGTCCTGCTCGGCAACATGTTCTATGAGCTTTTCGCGGTATTCTTTTGCAAGCTCTACCATATCTTCTGGTATTTCTTCAACTTTTACATCAAAACCAAGGTCATCATAAAAAACGTCGGCCTCCATTTCGACAAGGTCAATTATACCCTTAAAATCGGATTCCTTACCTATTGGCAGTTGAATGGGCACAGCGTTACATTTAAGACGGTCTTTAACCATCTCAACAACACCGTAAAAGTCGGCGCCCATTATATCCATCTTATTGACATAAATAAGCCGTGGAACTTTATACTTGTTCGCCTGTCTCCAAACAGTTTCTGATTGCGGCTCAACCCCGCCTTTTGCGCACATCACGGTAACAGAGCCGTCAAGAACTCTCAAAGAGCGCTCAACCTCCACCGTAAAGTCAACATGTCCTGGTGTGTCAAGAATGTTAATTCTATGGTCCTTCCAAAAACAAGTAGTAGCAGCAGAGGTAATTGTAATCCCTCGCTCCTGTTCTTGTTGCATCCAGTCCATAATAGCAGCGCCGTCATGAGTTTCTCCGAGTTTGTGCGATATACCTGTATAAAAGAGTATTCGCTCTGTCGTCGTAGTCTTGCCAGCGTCAATATGCGCCATTATTCCGATGTTTCTTGTAAGTTCCAGTGGTATCTGCCTTGGCATTTAGTCCTCCATAAATAGTGCTTACATAATCTGTATCGTCATTTCAGATATTACCATCTAAAATGTGCAAAAGCCTTGTTAGCTTCTGCCATCTTGTGGGTGTCTTCCTTCTTTTTGTAGGCAGCGCCTTGTGAGTTTACGGCATCCATAATCTCATTGGCGAGCCTTTCTTTCATAGTCCGCTCTGAACGCGTGCGTGAATAAGTTGTTATCCATCTAAGACCTAAAGTCTGCCTTCTTTCAGCACGAACATCCATAGGAACCTGATAAGTCGCTCCGCCGACACGGCGAGCTTTTACCTCAAGCACGGGCATAACATTTTCTAGCGCCGCCTCAAAAACTTCAAGCGGTTCCTTGCCCGTTTTTACTTGTATAATGTCAAAAGCATCGTAAACGATTTTTTGGGCTATGCCTTTTTTGCCATCATACATAATGTTGTTAATAAGCCTTGTTACAAGCTTCGATTTGTAAAGCGGATCAGGCAAAACATCTCGTTTTGCTATCTTGCCTCTTCTTGGCACTTCGCTTCCCTCCTTCATAATGTAATGATATCACAGGTACTCGGGTGACCTTGCTTCCCGTGGCGCCGAGTGAGGCATACTATCTATTATACGCACTCACATAGTTGGATAAACATAAATTTACCCCGCCTGCAAGAAGAATGTCTTTTTACGCGAATTATTTCTTCGCTGTTTTCGGACGCTTTGCACCGTATTTGGAGCGAGATTGCATCCTGTTTGCAACGCCCTGCGCATCAAGAGAACCGCGCACTATGTGATAGCGCACACCCGGTAAGTCCTTAATACGACCTCCTCGAATGAGGACGACGCTATGCTCTTGCAAATTGTGACCTATACCCGGAATATAGGCAGAAACCTCGATACCGTTCGTCAGGCGCACCCTTGCAAGTTTACGCAAAGCGGAATTAGGCTTTTTCGGGGTATCTGTTTTAACTACTGTGCAAACGCCTCTCTTCTGCGGAGAATTGTTTTCCGTGTTAATGTTTTTCTTGGAGTTAAAACCAATTCCTAAAGCGGGAGCCTTGGATTTCTTTTCAATTGTTTCCCTGCCGTTGCGCACGAGCTGATTAAATGTTGGCAAATATTACACCTCCTTCTTAATTTATATAAACAATTGAAAACTGTGGATTTATAACCGTAAGTTTTCAATCGGTTATGAACTTTTAATGCTGTTTTCTATAAAATCAGCAAAATTTAGAATACCACTTTTAACTTTCCTTGTCAACTATTGTTGTAAATAAAACAGTTGTTTTTTGAAGTTTAACCAAAGAAATCAAACGAAATCTCATTAAACGCATTTGGTTTTGCTTGATTAGAGCGTAACTCTACATCTGAATAGCACTTCATGCCCGTACCGGAAGGTAAAAGCTTGCCTATTATGACATTTTCTTTTAACCCCAAAAGCGGGTCAAGCTTGCCTTTTATGGCGGCGTCTGTCAACACTCTCGTCGTTTCTTGGAACGATGCGGCAGAAAGGAAAGATTCAGTTGCAAGAGAGGCTTTCGTTATACCTAAAAGCATTGGTGTGCTTTCGGCGGGTATAAACTCCTCACCTTTACTCTCACATTCCTTTTTCACTTTTGCGTTAGCCGCAATAAGCTCTTGTTTTTCAACAGCGGCACCGGGGAGAAGGCTCGTTGAACCGGGGTCCTTTACCTTAACCTTTCTCATCATTTGGCGCACTATAACTTCAATATGCTTGTCGTTAATGTCAACACCCTGCATACGATATGTCATTTGAACTTCTTTAATAAGGTAATTATGAACGGCATTTATACCAAGCACCGCAAGAACATCATGCGGATTTACTGAGCCTTCCGTAAGATAGTCGCCCTTTTTAATTTCGGCTCCCTCTTTTATTTCGGGGCGCAGACGCGCGTCATATGGTATGAGGTACTTTTTAGCAGTTTCCTTTCCCGTTATTATTACATGTTTACTTCTTTTGTTTTCCTCGAACGAAAAAGATACTATACCGCTGATTTCCGCAATAATTGAAAGTGTTTTCGGTTTTCTTGCCTCAAACAACTCCTCAACCCTCGGCAAACCATGTGTAATATCAGATGAGGAGGTGACACCGCCTGTGTGGAATGTTCTCATTGTGAGCTGTGTGCCCGGCTCGCCTATGGATTGGGCAGCTATAATTCCAACCGCTTCGCCAACTGTTACAGGCTCTGCCGTAGCAAGGTTTGCGCCATAGCATTTAATACATACGCCGTGTTCTGCTTCGCATGTAAGAAGTGACCTGATTTTAATTTTCCCTGTTGTTTTATTTACATAATTGGCGACTAACTCTGCCTCATCGTCACTCAATATATGGTCGTTAGACATAATAAGCTTGCCCGTCTCGGCATCGGTAAGAGGCTCGAACAAAAAGCGTCCCATAAGCCTTTCCTCTAAAGGCTCTATTATATCGTTACCGTCCTTAATGTCACCGATTTCAATACCGTCACTGCAATTACAGTCATGCTCTCTTATTATAACATCCTGGGATACATCAACAAGACGCCTTGTAAGATAACCGGAGTCCGCAGTACGAAGCGCCGTATCCGCAAGTCCTTTTCTGGCTCCGCGTGAGGATATGAAGTACTCGATAATATTAAGTCCCTCTCTGTAATTCGCCCTAATAGGAATTTCAATCGTGCGTCCCGCTGTATTTGAAACGAGTCCGCGCATACCCGCAAGCTGGCGAAGCTGTGATTCTGAGCCACGCGCGCCGGAATCAAGCATCATAAATATAGGGTTAAAGGGGTCCATTCCCTTCGTAAGCTCCGCCGAAACTTTCGTCGTGCATTTCTCCCAAGTTTCTATTACCTTGCGTGAACGCTCTCTGTCATCTAAGAAACCATCCATATAATAAGAGTGAATACGGTCAATTTCTTCCTCTGCCTCGGCAATAAATACGGCTTTGCTGTCTGGTATCTTCGCATCGTTTATTGCAACTGTGATACCGCTTTTCGTTGAATATTTATAACCTTGGTCTTTGACTTTATCAAGCACTTCCGCCGCTCTTGAGGTACCGTGAATTTTAATGCAGCGGTCAATAATTTTGCCAAGCTGCTTTTTATCTACAAGCGCATCTATTTCAAGGTTAAACATATTGTCCGGATTGCTTCTGTCTACAAATCCAAGGTCTTGCGGAATGGGTTGGTTAAATATAACTCTGCCTAATGTTGTTGTAAGCAGTTTTGTAACTGTCTTATCGTCAATAACTTTCGACATACGGATTTTTATCTTTGCATGAAGTCCTATGTCTCCCTCGTCATACGCCATAACCGCTTCGTTGACATCACAAAATACCTTGCCCTCGCCTTTTTCGCCCGGCTTTATAATGGTTAGATAATATGAGCCTAAAACCATGTCCTGCGTAGGCACGGTAACGGGCTTTCCGTCCGACGGCTTTAATAGGTTATTTGCGGCAAGCATCAAAAAGCGCGCTTCCGCCTGTGCCTCTGCCGAAAGAGGTACATGTACCGCCATTTGGTCGCCGTCAAAGTCGGCGTTAAATGCCGTACATACGAGTGGGTGAAGCTTAATTGCCCTACCCTCTACAAGCACCGGCTCAAAAGCCTGTATGCCAAGTCTGTGAAGCGTCGGCGCACGGTTTAGCATTACGGGGTGGTCTTTTATTACAATTTCTAAAGCATCCCAAACTTCGGGGCGCGAACGCTCGACTATCTTTCTTGCCGATTTTATATTGTTTGCTATTTGAAGCTCGCAAAGTCTTTTCATTACGAAAGGCTTAAAGAGTTCAAGTGCCATCTCTTTCGGTAAACCGCACTGATAAATTTTAAGCTCCGGTCCCACAACGATAACCGAACGGCCGGAATAATCGACACGCTTACCGAGTAAGTTCTGCCTAAATCTGCCTTGCTTGCCCTTTAACATATCAGAAAGGGATTTTAACGCCCGATTATTGGGTCCTGTAACGGGTCTGCCGCGTCTGCCGTTATCTATTAACGCGTCCACTGCTTCTTGCAGCATTCTTTTCTCGTTACGAACAATGATTTCCGGCGCGCCAAGGTCAATAAGCTTTTGCAGACGGTTATTCCTATTTATAACACGGCGGTATAAATCATTAAGGTCTGATGTGGCAAATCTGCCGCCGTCAAGCTGTACCATTGGGCGAATATCGGGTGGAATAACGGGTATAACATCAAGAATCATCCACTCCGGACGGTTTCCGGACTGCTTGAAAGCTTCTGCAACCTCAAGTCTTTTTAGTATGCGCGCCCTTTTTTGCCCTGTGGAAGGCTCAAGGTCTTCACGCAGTTGATTGCACATTTCCTCCGGGTCTATTGCGGCTAAAAGCTCTTTTATTGCCTCGGCGCCCATACCCGCCTTAAAAGAATCCTCGTACTTCTCAACCATATCGTCATATTCTTTGTCATTAAGAATTTGAAGCTTTTCAAGAGGCGTATCACCGGGGTCTATAACAATATATCTTGCAAAATACAGAACTTTTTCAAGGTCCCTTGGAGACATATCAAGGATTAACCCCATTCTTGAAGGTATACCCTTAAAATACCAGATGTGGGATACGGGAGCCGCAAGGACTATATGCCCCATTCTCTCGCGCCTTACTTTTGCTTTTGTAATTTCTACGCCGCAACGCTCACATACTTTTCCTCTGTATCGAATTCTTTTATATTTACCGCAGTGACATTCCCAATCCTTCGTGGGTCCGAAAATCTTTTCGCAGAAAAGACCGTCTCTCTCCGGCTTTAGCGTGCGGTAGTTAATTGTTTCAGGCTTTTTGACCTCTCCGCTTGACCATTCTTTAATCTTCTCAGGGGAGGCAAGGCCGATTTTAATCGACTCGAAATCAATGTTTTCGGATTCCTGATAAACCTTTGAGTCTTTATACATTCGCATTTCCTTCTTCCTATTTAATTAGATATTAAAGAATTAGTCTTCGTCGTCTTCGCTTTCATCTTCTGTATCAAAATCAGGCTCCTCTGCTTCATCATTTTCATCGTCATCCCTGTATTCATCG
>JAAZGX010000056.1 GCA_012511005.1 Clostridiales bacterium | reverse complement strand
CCGCCTATTCTGAAAAACGCGTCCTCAACATGCTTTTGCTTATGCTTTAGCTCCGCTTCATATGTTATATGCCTAAAGGAACAGCCGCCGCAGCGCGGAAATGCGGGGCAATCACTTTTCTCTCTGTCCTTTGACGGTGTTATTATTTTTTTCATCTTTCCTATGGCATAATTTTTTTTGACCTTAATAATATGGCATAAAATAGTATCGCCTGCCGCCGTTTCGGGCACAAATACAGCAAGCCCGTTATAGCGGCCTATGCCGCCCCCCTCTGATGTGTAATCCTCTATTTCGATTACTATTTCATCATTCTTTTTCAGCATTTTTTATTTCCTCAACTGTGTTTTTATATTCATCAAAGGTCATAAATGCGTTTATTATCTGCAGCAGTGCGTTAGCTGAAAGGCGTGACGGCAACCCAAGTTTTTTAGTAAGGGCAAGTCGCATATTTTTACTATGTGATTTGCCGCTTATGCCGTCCTCATAAAAATCTGTTTTTGTGATTTTGCGCTCAACAGCTTCCGTTTCCTCATAAAATATGCCCGCTTGCCTAAGCGCCGTTATAAGAACGGTTTGGGGTGTTCCCTCAACGCCTATTTTCCCTTCCTTCGAGGGAGAACTTTTACGCTTCTCTTTACCTAAAATGTCAGGAATATAGGCATGCTTTACGGTTTCTGGAGGGACAATGCCGCCTATATATGAGCGTATCTTAAACCCCGCCGCATCACTGTCTGTAAGGATAAGCAGTCCCCTTTTTTCTGCCAATGTCCTTATCATTTGCTGTTTTTCCCTGTCATTAAATATGCCGAAGCCGTCTGTTTCTATTACTACCGCATCTATTACTGAGGAAAGCCTTATTTTATCATACTTCCCCTCAACAATTACAACTCTATCTGTTTTAATCATAAATTATATCCTTAGTAAATCCAATATTAAGTATTCTAAAAGCACCTTGCCATCTGTCCGCGTGCTTTTTAGGCGTGTATCTGCCTCGTAAAATAAATCTATTGCGTTTGAAATCTGCTCTAAGCTGTATTTTCTTGATAATGACGCGGCATTTTCAAGTGTGAACAATTTGTTTTTAGGTACCTTAAAGCATGTTGCCACATCAGAAATATTAAGTCCGCTTTGTATTGCGGCTTTTACGCGATACATATCCACATATGCGCCGGAAACAATAGCAAGAATTTTAGCAGGCTCTTCTTTTTGTTTTATTAATAAGTCCAAGTCGCTGAATGCTTCGTCTGCTTTTCCTGTTATTATAAGACTTGCAAGATTAAATATTTTCGCCTGTGCGCTTAATATAACACATTCGTCAATATCCTCTTTCACTATATTTTCGCCTTTTTTGTAAAGACAAAGCTTGTCAAGCTCGTTTCGCAAAGTGCCCATATCGTCGCCTACTATGTTAATCATATAATAGGCGGCATCTTTGTTAAGCGTACAACCCCTTTGCGAGGCGGATTTACATAATAGCTTTGCAAGCTCTGATAAAGAGCGGCTGTTTAGTTTTACGGCAGAACCATATTTTGAGAAAGTTTTTATTATTTTTATCCATTTCCCGTTTCTTTCATTGACTTCTATTGTATCAAGCCAGAATATTACAATAGAGCTTTCGGGAATGTCTGATATTATTTCTATTAGCTCCTCAAATCTTTTGCTGTTTTCGTCTATCCTTTTTTCTTCATCATCAGTGCTTCTTTCTGAAATAAGCGCTGTAAAATTCATATCGTGTATTACTGTGCAAGCGTATCCCCCCATTAAAGGCAGCGCGTTAACACAGTCGGCTATTTCCTCAAAGGAAGCGTCAGCACCGTCAAGAATGTGCAAATTAAAAGCTTCATATTCACGCTCTATTGTTTTTTGAGGTATAAATGAGGCGTAATGCTTTTTTAGGTAATCGTCTGTTCCGTATAAAAGATAAAGCCTGTCAAAATCCTTATTTCGGATTTGACTTAAAAGCCCTTTTTCATTAAGCTCGCCCATTTTCTCTCTCCCGTCTATTTATATTAAGGTGCTGCCCTCAAAGGCAGTAAGACAAATTTGCGGTGTTTTATAAAGCTGCCTGTTATATAGGGTTTTATGTACAGTAGGATAGGGGCTCGTTATAATAATTCTATCAAATACCGTGCAGAAAGCATTTTTCGGCATATGGTTACAGCACACAAGAACATTAGGTGTTGTGATTGTTTTCGCAATATAGCTCATATCATTTTCTTTAGATAGAGATACCATAACGGTCTGTCCGTTAAATTTAATTATAACACAATTAGCCTGTTCGGTGTTAATGTATTTTATATCTATCTCTTTCCAAAGTAAATATCTCATCTCTTTACCGACTTCTGCCTCGTCTGCAATAATATCTTTATTTTCTTTATAAGTGTAAAAATCAATAAAAACATTATTCGGTGAATATGTTTCAAGAATTTCCTTATAGCAATCAGTGTAAAGCTTGCCATATGGCACAATAAACAAATCAAGCTTTGTTGAAGGAATATCAGGTAAACTCTGTTTTATTACATAGTTATAATCAGAATAATCTTCAGGACAGCCAATAAGCGCATAGTGCCTGCCGCTTTGAAGCACAATAACGGGTGAGCCTTTTACCGCCAAAACAGTACCTTTGATATTCATCTTAAAAGGCAGCATAAATATACTGTTAGTAATTAAAAAAATAACAACACAGGCTACGGATATTATTTCAATATAAAAACGGCTCTTTCGTTTTTGAAACAACAAAATGCCTATGCAAACAGCAATAATAGTAAAAACAACGCATATATAATACACATTTGTATTGACAGGCAAAGCGGAAAATGTTAGAGAGCCTAAAGCTTCTGTGCATTTAAGAACGGCATTTGCAAGAATATCTGCAATATAAAACCAAAGGCTTGAGACAGGCATAAAAACATTTGAATGAGAAAGAAGTACCCCGGTACCGCCGAAAATCATAATAAGCGAGGATATACCGACGACGAGTAAATTTGTAATGGGAGCAATCAGTGTTATTCTGCCAAAAACAGATACCATTATAGGAAGCGTGGCAACGAACACACAAACAGTGATTATTACTATTCCTGCCGCGTAGTTTAGCATACGCTTAACGAGCGGTAATCGAAGCTTTGATATAAGTTTTGCAAAGCGATTGCAATAATAATCCCCTATTGTAATGATGCCGAGCGTCGCCGCGGCAGACAACTGCAAGCTAACAGATAATACGGCAAACGGATTTGCGGCTAATATTATGAAAAGTGCAAAGCCTAAAGAGTTTAGCCTGTCACCCTTTCTTTTGAAAAACGGGGCGACAAGAATAATTGTAAGCATTAAAGATGCCCTCATAACAGAGGCGCTAAATCCCGTTAATACGACGAGAAAGGCTAAAAAAATAAGTGAAAGAATATTAACAAGCTTGCCTCTAAACCCGAAAAGCGTAAGAAACGAGGTAAAGAAAAAAATCCAAAGAGAGGTATGCAGCCCCGATACAGCAAGCAAATGTGACGCGCCGCTGTTTGAAAAATAGTGCTTAGTCTGCTGTGATATATAGCTCGTATCACCAAGAATCATACCGATAATTATGCCTGCCCTGTCACCCTCAGTTTTACATAACACCGTGTTTATTATTGATTGTCTTAGCTTTAACACATAATAAAAAGTAGTACTTTCATATGAAAACAGTATTTCGGGAACATCTGTTGAATATGCCCTTAAATATATGCCGCGGGACTTGTAAAATTCAGATTCGCTCTTATCGGGATTTCGCGGTACATATATTTTTGCGTCAGTTACAGATATACAGTCATATATATCACAAAAAAGTTTCTCTTTTGAGGAATAGATGATTTTTAATTTTACGAACTTTTCGCCAATGCTTTCCGTTTTGATTTCATATGTATAACTGTCACTGTGCTTTTGCGGCAGGGAAATAATCTTGCCTGTAAAAGCCGTTTCGCCTTCAAAAGAGACGGCGGGCTTGTACGAGAAGTTATAAAATAAAAGAAAAATTACCGCTGACAGCAATACAGCGATTGCAACAAGCGGTATTTCAAGCTTTTTATGAAATGATTTAATAGCAAAATATATAACTAAAGAAATTATTGACACGGCGCAAAATGCGTATGCGAAGTACGCCGAATACACCTCTGCCCGAGAGCAGCAAAAGCATACCACGGCGAAAACGGAACCGAAAATAAGCATCGGTCTTGACAAGAAAACACCCCGCGTCAATTATACTCTATCCTGCAGGCCAAGTAAACTCGCGCCCTCCTAAAAGGTGAAAATGCAGATGCTTTACGCTTTGACCCGCCTTGTCCCCGCAATTCGTAACTATCCTAAACCCGTCAGAAACAGAAAACTCCTTTGAAAGTTTGGCGGCAACCTCAAAAATATGAGAAATAACAGAGCTGTTATCCTCATTTATTTCTGCAGCGGAATTAATATGCTCTTTAGGGATAAGAAGAATATGAACGGGCGCCGTTGGCTCTATATCGTGAAAGCCAAGCACCGTATCGTCCTCATAAACTTTTTTTGAGGGAATTTCGTTGTTTATGATTTTACAAAATATACAATCCATAACTCAACCTCCTATTAAGTCAGCAAGTATTCTTTCAGCGGAATTCAGCGCCTCCTCTAATTTTGCGGCATCTTTACCGCCTGCCATCGCACTTTCGGCTTTGCCGCCGCCGGAGCCGCCCGCAATTTTCGCTACCTCACGCACGATATTTCCTGCGTGCGCTCCTTTTTTAACAGCGTCAGGCGCACACATACACGCAATTGAAACGGTGCCTTTTTCACTTTGCCTTGCGCCTATTACAGCAACGGCGTTACCGCCCTTTTCCTTTGCACCGTCACACGCTCTGCGGACATCATTAGCTGTCGCCTCGCCCATATCAGCGACAAAAAGCTTAATATCCCCGACTTGTTTATATGACGAAAGTAAATGAGCGGATTTTGCTTTTGCTATTTCACTTTTGAGCGTGTCAGCCTCTTTTTGTGCCGCCTTCAGCTCAAGAAAAAGTGACGCCGCCTTGTCGGAAATATCATCAATATTACCGGTTTTCAGCGCTGCCGCTGTTTTATATATAAGACTTTCTCTATTTCTTAAATACAGAAGTGAATTTAGCCCCGTAATACCCTCTATTCTTCTTACTCCCGCCGCAACAGACGACTCTGAAATAATCTTAAACAGCCCGATATTGCCTGTGTTTTCGGCGTGTGTTCCGCCGCATAATTCCGTTGAGAAGTCACCGCATTTAACTACCCTTACAGTATGTCCGTACTTTTCGTTAAACAAGGCTATAGCACCTTGCTTTTCCGCTTCCTTTATATCCATTTCAGTTACGCTTACGGGTAATGAGGATAAAACAATTTCATTTACAAGATTTTCAACTGTTATAATTTCATCTGCCGTAAGCGCCGAAAAATGTGAAAAGTCAAAACGAACAACCTCAGGTGATACGAAAGAGCCTGCCTGCGCCACATGAACGCCGAGGGTTTTACGAAGCGCCGAATGTAATAAGTGCGCCGCTGTATGATTTCTCTTTGTAGCAAGCCTTTTTTCAATATTTATTTCACAGTTTACAGTTTCCCCCATAGAAAGTGTGCCGCCCGATACAACGGTACCGTTATGAAGATACACGCCTTGTGCAGTAGCAGTAACAGAATTAACTTCAAAAATCGTATCATTTGCAGTTATTGTACCCGTGTCACCTATTTGACCTCCGCTTTCTGCATAAAATGGGGTTATATCCGTCACGAGAGTTCCCGTATCGCCAACGCTTAGTTTTCCCACAAGCTCACCACTCGTAATAACCGCAAGGATTTCTCCTTTTGATTTTGTTTCTGTATAACCCACAAATTCAGTCGGCTTTATATCTTTAACGGCAATTGACGAATCGAGCCAAGCGTCAGCGCCGGCATCCTTTCGCGCCGCTCTTGCCACATTTTTAGCATTCTCTAAAAGAACTTCAAATTCTTTTTGCTCCACTGTCATATTATGCTCTTCAAGTATTTCTTTCGTAAGGTCAAGCGGGAAGCCGTAAGTATCTTGCAGCTTAAAAGCGTCTTTGCCTGAAAGAGTTGAGCCTTTTGTATTTTTAATCATATCAGAAAGGAGAGAAAGCCCCGAGTCAATCGTTTTTGAAAAGCTCTCTTCCTCCATTGATATAACTTTTATGATATATTCCTCTTTTTTTGCAAGCTCCGGATATGCTTTTCTGTTCTCTTTTATAACCGTACTTACAAGCTCTGATAAAAAAGGTTTTTCAATATTTAAGAGCCTGCCGTGCCGCGCGGCGCGCCTTAAAAGACGGCGAAGAACATAGCCTCTGCCTACATTTGTGGGAATAACACCGTCAGCAATCATAAATACGGTGCTTCTTATATGGTCCGTAATAATTCTTAAAGAAACATCTGTTTTTTCATCTTCGCGGTATTTTACCCCTGCTATTAGGCAAATATGGTTCATAATATTTTGTATCGTGTCAACCTCAAAGAGATTGCCTGCCTCCTGCATAACGGCGGCAAGCCTTTCAAGCCCCATTCCCGTATCTATATTCGGGTTTTTAAGGCGGGTATAATTGTTGTTTCCGTCATTCTCAAATTGAGTAAAGACAAGGTTCCAAACCTCAACAAATCTGTCACAATCACAGCCGACTGCACAATCAGGTGAGCCGCAACCGTTTTCTTTTCCCCTATCAACATATATCTCAGTAGACGGACCGCACGGACCTGCCCCATGCTCCCAAAAATTATCCTCTCTGCCGAGCCTTACTACATGAGACTCCTCTATACCAATGCTTTTAGTCCAAATATCATACGCTTCATCATCTTCATAAAACACGCTGATATAAAGATTGTCCTTCGGGATTTTAAGCACCTCTGTAAGGTATTCCCACGCCCAGGCTATTGCCTCTTCCTTAAAATAATCACCGAAAGAAAAGTTGCCGAGCATTTCAAAATATGTGCCATGGCGGGATGTTTTACCCACTCGCTCAATATCGGGAGTGCGTACGCATTTTTGGCACGAAACACACCTGCCGTTAGGCGGGACGGCTTCCCCCGTAAAATACTTTTTCAAAGGCGCCATACCGGCATTTATAAGCAAAAGGCTTTTATCGTCAAGCGGTACAAGAGAGGCGCTTTTAAGCCTTAAATGCCCTTTACTTTCGAAAAAAGACAGAAAAGATTCACGCAGCTCATTAAGCCCTGTCCACTCCATAATATATCAATCCCAACATAATGAAAATATAGAAAATTATACAACAGAAAAGCCTAAAAGTCAACGGCGGGGAGCTGTTCCGTTTTAATTGGTTTTTAGGATTACAATTGATGAGTTACAGTTGATAGAAACCACAAAGCGCCTTTTCACCTTGTTTTCATAAACGCTAAATGGTATAATAACCCTACAGCGGCATCGCCCGAGCCGCGAAGAATGCTTTCCATTGGGGATATTATATCATCTTTTCTGTTAAAAACGGAAATTTACCGTCAGCTTGCACGAAGCGGTATTTATATTATGTAAAAGAGGCGACTGGGCCCCCCGGGGTCGAGTAAAAATAGGAGAAAACTTGATAGACGCTCTTAAAAGAGAAATTTGGGACGAATGCGGAGCGTCTGTTGTAGTAGAAAAACTCTTTTTTATCGGCTCGAATACATGCACATATGAAGGTTATAATGGGGTTAAAATGGTTCCGACGAAGGTTGTGTTCGGTTTTATCTGTAAATACGCAGAAAAAATGTGGGAGGAACATCTATATGATCTTGCAGATTTTATTTTGAAGATTGACGGGTTTGATGAACGCCTTGCGAAAGGTGACCCGGCCCTCGTAAATATAATTGCGAAAAATACAGGCGCAATAAATTTGTTTTCGTTCGCTTCAAAATACTGTACATATCATAATGTTGAAATTTATGAGCGGGACGATTATTCGATATTTGATGGCATTGTCAGGAAAACACTGCCTCAATATATAAAAGGGATTTCCTCGAATGACAGTTGGAGAATTTCATACAACTACGAGGAATTCAATAACTGTATTGGTGAATATTTTGATAAAAACAATATAGACTATCACCGGCTTACAAAAATCAAGCCCAAGGTACCTATCAGTGATACTGTGGAATACTGCACTTGGTATTATTCTGAGCAACTGTTTTTTTGGCAAATACTATTATTTGTGCGCAAAATAATGCATTATAAGTATTAAATTCAATTTGTCGCATACAACAAAGTAAAATAGCATATTAATCGATGCGACAGATTAAATATCTTTTGCGAAACTTGGAGCAGATATTATGGATTTGAACTTTTTACCGAAGGTGTGGCGCGAGGATAGCTTACCATTGGAAGCCTTGGGATATGAACAGTGTGAGGTATGCACCGCAAAATCGCGTATTATATGGGGAGAAGGGAACCCGAAAGCTTCTATCGTTATTATTTTGGATAAACCGGGTGCAAGGGAAAATAAAGAAGGCGAAGAATATGTTTGCACAACAAGACAAACATTGCAAAAAGCGATATACGAGGCAAATTTGAAGCCGGATGATATTTATATAACCTATTTGCTAAAATGCAGACCCTTGCGAAAGTATGATAAAGTGAAAGCAAGACAATTTAGTATGCCGTATCTTATTCGGCAGATAGAAGCAATTAGACCTAAGGTTTTTGAATTTTTTTGTATATGTTCGGATACTGTCAATTAAAAAGCGAGAATTTCGGGCGGCTTAGTCACACTGTTATAATTAAAACGCTTCGCGCTTTCATTTGAATACATAATCCGGCATCTGCTATTTGCTATCTTTGCCACTTAAAAATTAGTATTCCGCTTATACATAAAGCCATTCCTATAAGGCTTTTTATTTCAAACGGGGATTTTTCCACGCCGAATATACCGAATAGCTCAATAAGGTAAGCCGCCGCAATTTGAGATATTACGATAATCATAACCGCCTGTGCGGGTCCTAATGCCGCCATGCCGCGTATAACCGTATAGGTAATGGCAGCTCCTATAACACCGCCTAAAAGCATATACTTACCGTCAACAGCGAAAAGCGAGCCGAATGTTCCGTTAAATCCGCCGAAGCACCATGCGGCAACACAAAAAGTCAGCGCTGTAAGATGCACAAATGAGGCGCATACCCAAATCGATGTCTGTTTAGTCACCCCTTCGTTAAATACGCCTTGTACACTCATAAGCATGCCTGAAATAATGGCGATTGCAACACCAAGCATATTAAAACCCCTTTTCTTCACTAATTGTTGCCTGAAACAAATCAATTATGAAGAAAAGGGGAAATTTATCTTAAAAGCTTGTTTTATACATTAAATCTGAACAGTATAACATCGCCATCTTTTACAATGTACTCCTTTCCTTCAAGCCTTACGAGCCCTTTTTCCTTTGCTGCAGCCATACTGCCGCACTTTATAAGGTCATCATAAGCTACGACCTCGGCGCGGATAAATCCTCTTTGTAAATCAGAGTGTATTTTGCCGGCGGCTATAGGCGCTTTTGTGCCTTTATTTATTGTCCATGCCCTAACTTCCGGCCGCCCCGCCGTTAAAAATGACATAAGTCCCAATAAATCGTACCCTCGCTCAATCAGCAAATCAAGACCGCCTGTAGATATTCCAAGGTCAACTAAAAACATCTCTCTTTCTTCCGGGGGGAGCGACGATATTTGAGACTCAAGCTCCGCGCAAATCGGCAGAACCTCGCTGCCCTCATTTTTTGCGAATTCGCAAACGGAAAGGTATTTTTCATTATTCTCTATACCGTCAGAAAAATCATCCTCACCCATATTGCAAACATATATAACGGGCTTTAATGTTAAAAGCGAAATGGTTTCTATTATCTTTTTCTCGTCCTCTGTCATAGGAATAGACCTTGCCGTAACACCGTCATTAAGGAGTGCATAGACCTTTTCAAGAAATGAAAGCTCAGCAGTTAAGGACTTATCGCCTTTTTGGGCTTTAGCCGTTCTTTCAATTCTGCGGGAGAGTATTTCGGCATCAGCCATAATAAGCTCTAAATCAACGGTTTCTATATCGCGAATAGGGTTAATATCCCCGCTTATATGAACAATATTTTCATCCTCAAAGCACCTTACAACATGAACGATAGCATCAACCTCGCGTATATGAGAGAGAAATTTGTTGCCGAGCCCTTCACCTCTTGAAGCTCCGCTTACAAGACCTGCAATATCAACAAATTCAATAGTGGCAGGCGTAACCTTTAGCGGTGAATGCATTTTAGCAAGCTCGTCAAGGCGCCGGTCGGGAACATTTACAACACCGACATTCGGCTCAACCGTGCTAAATGCGTAGCTTGTCGCCTGCGCTTTAGCGTTAGTCAAGGCATTAAAAAGCGTGCTTTTACCAACATTAGCAAGCCCTACAATCCCAAGCTTCATATTTTTCAGTCCTTTTGTGTAAATTCAGAAATAATAAAAATACTTTATCATATGTAAAAGGGTAAGTCAATGAAACGGACTGTTAATAATGATAAAACTATTCTAAAAACTTTTCAAACGCACTCGTATTGCTTGCATTTTTCGCTTTCTGTCTGTATAATAAACGGGAAGAAAAAAGCGGTTGAAAGGGAAAATATTTATGATTTGCCTTAAAGATATGAAACGGATTGTCGTTAAAGTCGGAACCTCTACTTTGACTTATGAAAATGGGAAGACGAATATAAAGAGAATGCGGGAACTCGTTCGCACTATTTGTGATTTCTCAAATTTCGGGCTTGAGGTGGCACTCGTAACATCGGGCGCTATTGGTATTGGAGTTGGTAAATTAGGACTTTGCGAAAGACCGAAAGATACGCCGTCAAGACAAGCCGCCGCTTGTGTCGGTCAGTGTGAATTAATGTTTATGTATGACAAGTTTTTTCAGGAGTACGGCAACACTGTCGGTCAACTTTTAATAACGAAAAGTGATATTGAGGATAAAGAACGCGGCGCAAATTTAATTAACGCTTTTGAAAAAATATTTCTATACGGCGCAATTCCGATAATTAACGAAAATGATTCCGTAGCGGTTGAAGAAATTGTTTATGGAGATAATGATAACCTTTCGGCGCATGTCGCGCGGCTTATTGCGGCAGATTTGTTAATAATACTGACGGATACTGACGGGCTGTTCGACAAAAATCCGCATACAGAAGAGGATGCTGTTTTAATTCCCGTTGTAAATGAAATTGACGGGAGCGTATTTGAAATAGCAGAGGGTAAAGGCAGTTCCCGCGGGACGGGCGGTATGTTTACAAAAATACAGGCGGCAAAGCTTGCGGGTGAAAACGGCATACCGACGATTATTATGAACGGTGAAAATCCGGAGGATATGTACAGGCTAATGGAAGGCAGGCAGGTAGGCACACTTTTTACGGTTTAGGAGGAGCTTATGACTATTAAGGAAGTTGGGCGGCAGGCAAAAGAGACTAAGGCTGTTTTGGCGACGGCGAAAACCGCTGTTAAAAATGAAGCTCTTATTAAGATTGCGGACTTTTTAGTGCGTGATATCCGTTATATCATAAACGAAAATAAAAAGGATATTGACGCGGCTAAAGAAAATAAAATGGCGGAATCTTTGATTGACAGGTTAATGTTAAATGAAAAAAGAATTAATGATATGGCAGAGGGCGCAAGGGAAATAGCAAAGGCACAGGACCCTGTGGGTAGGATTTTGTCGGGCAATACGCTAAAAAACGGATTAAAGTTACAAAAGGTGGCGGCGCCGCTTGGCGTCATTGCAGTAATATATGAGGCGCGCCCGAATGTAACGGCAGACGCTGCCGCATTATGCTTAAAGTCCGGTAACGCCGTTATACTAAGAGGCGGCAAGGAAGCTGTAAACTCCAACAAGGCAATAGTAAGCGTTATGAAAGAAGCTGTAAAAAACGCGGGACTTCCCGCTGAAGTAATAGGCTTTATTGAAGATACCTCAAGAGAATCTGCGACAGAGCTTATGCGCCTTAACGAATATGTGGATGTTCTAATTCCGCGGGGCGGCGCGGGGCTTATAAAGTCGTGTGTTGAAAATGCCACCGTACCGGTTATAGAAACGGGCACGGGTAACTGTCATATTTTTGTTGATGAAAGCGCCGATACCGATATGGCTGTAAAGGTTATTGTAAACGCCAAAACAACGCGCGTATCAGTTTGTAACTCTTGTGAAAGCTTGGTTATTCATAAAAATATTTTAGAAAAAGCACTTTTGCCGATAGCTGACGCGTTAAAGGAAAAGGGCGTAGAGCTACGCTGTGACGAAGAAGCGTTAAAAGTTTTGCCTAACGAGAAAAAAGCGACAGAGGAAGACTTTTTTACGGAATATCTTGACTATATTATTTCAATAAAAACCGTTTCGGATATAGATGAAGCAATAAGGCATATAAATAAATACGGCACGGGTCACAGTGATGCTATTATTACAAAAAGCCTTGACTGTGCGAATAAATTTACGAGCGCTGTTAATTCTGCGGCAGTTTATATAAACGCAAGCACCCGTTTTACGGACGGCGGCGAATTCGGATTTGGCGCAGAGATAGGAATTAGCACGCAAAAACTACACGCCAGAGGTCCTTTGGGGCTTAGTGAGCTGACATCTGCAAAATATGTTGTTCACGGTGACGGGCAAGTAAGGGAATAGGAATATGGACAAACATAAATACGATGTTTTAGTAATAGGCGGCGGATTTTCAGGAGTTGCGGCGGCAGTCGCGGCGGCGCGGCAGGGTATGAAAACTTTGCTTGTCGAAAGCTCCGGCTGTCTTTCAGGCGCGGCTTCAAATAATTTAGTGTATCCGTTTATGGGGTATTGGACAGTTGATAACGAAAACGGGAAAAAGACAAAACGCTTTCTTTCAAGAGGTGTATTTGAAGAAATAGGGGAAATATACAGACAGATTTCGCCGTTTAAGGATTTTGTCCGCTTTAACACTGAATTTATGAAAATAGCTCTTGATAAAATAGTTGAAAAATCGGGAGCAGAGGTTTTATTTCACTCTACGCTTTCAGGCGTTAATATGGACAGTGGAACGATACAGTCTATTAGCGTAGCGAATAAATCGGGAGTTATGTCACTTTCTGCAAAGTTTTTTATTGATTGCACGGGGGACGCTGACCTTGCCTTTTTGTGCGGTTGCCCAGTAGTGCTTGGAAGAAGCGGGGACTCTCTTTGCCAGCCTATGACACTTTGTTTTAGGGTGGTAAATGTAGATACAGAAGGGTTTATAGAGCAAAAACCCGCTATTCAAGAGCTTTATAAGCAATATAAAAAAGAGGGTAAAATAAAAAATACCCGTGAAGATATCCTTGCATTTTCCGGACTTGGCGATGGGATTGTGCATTTTAACTCCACAAGGGTAGTAAAGCACAACCCGACAGACCCATTCGAGCTTTCAAGAGCGGAAACAATCGCACGGGAACAAATGGCGGAAATATATTTATTCCTCAAAAGTAATTTTGACTGTTTTCGGGACAGCGTTTTACTTACAAGCGCCGTTAAAATCGGCGTTAGAGAAAGCAGGAAGATTGAGGGACTGCATATTTTAACACAAGAGGAATTAAAGGATTGCACCATTTTTCCGGATGCTATTGCGGCAGGAAATTATGATATTGACATACACAACCCTGAGGGTGAGGGAACGAGCCACTACTATTTTAGGGACGGGCAATACTATACTATACCGTTTCGTTCATTGATACCGAAAAGGACGGAAAATCTTCTTGTCGCGGGCAGGTGCATTTCTGCTACGCATGAGGCGCAAGCATCAATAAGGATTATGCCGATATGCTGTACATTGGGTGAAGCGGCAGGTATAGGCGCCTCTGTTTCTGTGAAAACTAATAAGGCGGCATATGCCGCAGATACAGATAAAATCAGAGAGATACTAAAGAAAAACAACGCCGTTATAGATTAATAAAGCGGGGGAATATATATGGATGACAGAATTTTCGAAGAGTTCCTACAATCAGACGATAATATAAAAAAGGCAGAAGAAGTTTTTGACGAGGACTTTGACGATATGCGTGAAAGGCGCAAAAAAAGACGGCCGTGGGCATTCCCTCTCGGTGCGCTTATGCTTATTTTAGCCGCAATAGGACTGTTTACGATAACATCTTCAGTAGTCGGATTTGTAAAGTCTAAAACGGATAATTCGAAGGATATAGCGTATTACAACGAATATTTAACATGGATAATTGCAAACGACCCCGACTCTTTTGACGATATTTCAAAGGCTAATGAAACACAGCTTCTTGATATTTCAATCCTTTCACTTTTATACGATGAGCTTAACACGTCTGATTATGAGCTGACAGAAGAGGGGCTTTCTGTACCTGCCAGCGATGTTGAAAGCTACTATAATAAAATCTTTTCCTCTGAGCTTCCTATTTAGCATAAAACCGTAACGGGATTTGGCTACACATTTACTTATGACAGTCGTGACAATATGTACTATATCCCAATAACAGGCGTTAGCCCACCGTTTACTCCAAGAGTAATAAAGGTTAAAAAGTCAAGGGAAACTGTCGAGGTTACCGTGGGGTATATAGGCGTTGATAAATTGCAGATAAATTCAGACGGTACCGTTTCACAGTCCGAGCCTGATAAATATATGAAAATAACATTAAGAAAGTCGGGCGGAGCATTTAAGGTTTATTCAATTCAAACGGTAAACCCGCTTGAGACGGGCGACTGATTGTGAACAAAGTCCGCAATCAGTCGAATTAAAAAT
>JAAZGX010000299.1 GCA_012511005.1 Clostridiales bacterium | reverse complement strand
TTAACCCCGAATTAAAACTTGATGTTTACGGAAACATTACAGATGAATACACAAAAACTGTGTTAGAAAACTGCCCTTTTATTAATTACAAAGGATTTGTGTCTTATGACAAAGTGAGAAAAATTATGTATAGCAGCTCACTTTTAATTCAAACAAATGATATGAATTCAATTACTATAAAGGAAAGAAAATATGGCTTTTCGACAAAGTTTGCCGACTCTTTCGCCTCTGGTACTCCTTTTTTAGTGTACTCATCTAAAAAAATAATAGAAACCCGCTTTGCCTTAGAGCATAAATGTGCCTTTGTTGCAACATGTGAACAGGAATTGCAGCAGGTCTTAATCACAGCTTTATTTGATGAGGATAAACGCAAAGAACAAATTTACGCAGCAAAGAAAATAACGGCAAAGTATTTTAATAATGAAAATAATGTTGCCGCAGTCAACAAGCTGATAGCTGACTGCGTTGAAAACAATTAAATTACAGCTAAAAACATGCTTAAAAAACTTATTTACTCTTAATGCGGAAATTTTCGGAGGATATATGAATATTGACATCTTGTTTTTAAGTCAATTGCTTCCAAAGGAGAAGGAGACTGAAATCAAAAGGAAAATAAAATACGGTATGCCTGATGCCGCGAATGCGCTTCAATGGAATATTATCGACGGTCTTGAAGCGAATGATTGCGGAAAAATGAAAATCCTCAACTATCTTCCTGTTGGCAGCTATCCAAACAGCTACACTGATAAAAAAATTGAGAATTTTGTCTTTCAACACACGCAAAAATACCGTGCAGATGATTTGAACTTGGGCTGCAGCAATCTTACGGTAATAAAACAGCTTGTAAATCCTCCTCTATTTAAGCGCGAAATAAAAAAGTGGGCAAAACAAGATAATGGCACAAAAAAGATACTGATAATATATACGGCAAAACCAATGTTTTTAACACTCGCCAAATACGCGAAAAAATGTAATATAAATATTGACACCTGCTGTATTATTGCCGATATACCCGAATTCTGCACCGCGAGTTCGCTTCATGGCATAAGAAAGATATACAATGATTACGGCGCGGTAAAATGCGCCTCACTTTATAAATATATAGACAAATTCGTGCTTCTTACTAAGCAAATGGCGCATAGATTAGCTATAAACGCACCTTTTATAGTGATGGAAGGAATTGCAACAAAACCCGATACAAAATCCGATATAAGCCTTTATGATAAGTTTAGAAATGAAAAGTACATTCTTTATTCCGGCTCACTTAATCACAAATTCGGAATAGGCGTTTTAATAGAAGCTTTTTCACTAATCCAAAATCAAGAAATCAAACTGCTTCTTTGCGGTTTTGGTGATGCGGAAGAATTGATAAAAGAAAAGCAAAATTCCGACAACGGAATAGTTTTTCTCGGTAAAATTGACCGAAAACAAGTTGTTCCCCTGCAAAGAGGGGCAACAGTACTTGTAAATCCACGGCAGAATATTGAAGAATACACAAAATATAGTTTCCCTTCAAAGAATCTTGAATATTTATCTTCAGGAGTTCCGGTTGTGGCATATAAGCTTGACGGTATACCTGACGAATATGATAAATACTTAAATTATCCCGCAGATAACTCACCTGAGACATTAGCAATAGTATTGACAAGTATTTGTAATATGACCGACAGCCAAAGAATTAAAATGGGACAAGCAGCACAAAGCTTTGTACTTAAAAATAAAAACAATGTTGCTCAAACCAAAAGAATATTGGAATTTATAAAAAGTATGCCTTGACAGAAAAGTTTTTAAAGGAGAACAGCGGCACATGATAAAAAAGAATATCCTGTTTATATATCCCTCTATGATAATAGGCGGCAGCACTACGGCTTTATTATCATTTATGAACAGCTTGGATTCAAAAAAGTATAACATAGATTTGCAGCTTCTCCGAAACGAAGGCCCTTTGTTGGATGCTATACCGAAATCGGTAAACCTATTACCTCCGGCGGAAGTATACAGCGGAATAAAAGGAAGAATTATCAAGCTTTTAATCTGTTTTTTTAAAGGGTACTTCCTTAAGGCGCTGTATCGTGGTGCAACAAGCCATAAAGGCTCCTTAATTTCCCGCCCCGTTTTAACAGAATTTCAAGCAAGGGAATTAAGTCGTAAAAATGACAAAATTTATGACTACGCAATTGGTTTTTTAGAAGGCTGGAGTAACAGGTATTTGGCGTTTTGTATTAACGCAAACCATAAGTATGCTTGGCTGCACTCTACTTTTGAAAACATAACAGCTGTCCCCGCTTTAGAAATTCCATGGATGAAAAATGTTGATAAAATTATTTTTGTGACAGACTCTTGCCGTAACGCATTCATAAAGACTATGCCGGAAATGAATTACAAGACAATTACAATTGAAAATATAACGGATAATGATATTATTCTCAATAGGAGTCTTCTAATTGACGAAAAAGACGAAGCTCTAAACAGATTTGCTTCATCTCAAAAGTTTAAGATTATTACGGTTTGCCGTTTGCAAATTGCAACAAAAGGACTTGACAGAATCGTTAGT
>JAAZGX010000298.1 GCA_012511005.1 Clostridiales bacterium | reverse complement strand
GGTTGAGAGTGTGCTTTCTTCTGTCGTAATAGGGGGTATTGTTGAGCTGCTTATACTGTTTTTTGGAATACCTTCGGGTTTTATACCGCACCCGAAAGAAGAAAAAATGAAAAGGCAAAGTAAAATTGCAAATATCTTTTTCATAATTTATTTAGAGCTTGGCAAATTATCAAGCATACTGCCGACAGCGTTAATGGCTTTGTTTGCTGTTTTTTTTACTTTTTTTCTCATTGACCTTTTTTTACCGGCTTTAGAGATTGCCGCGGCTGTTCCTATTGCCATAACAGCACCAATGCCGTAAATAATAGGCGATGTTTTTTTATTCATAAAATCATTCCTTTCTTACTTTGCTTTTATATTAACCTGAAAAATCAAGATTATGCCATAAAACCAAAGGCGCAAACCTTTATAGGCGGCAAAGCCGCTGTCTATGCCGCGGCAAGGTTAATATAAATAAAAAACACTTGCAAAAAGGCTTTGTTTTGATATAATAAACTTTATTGAATTGTTCTTTTATGTTAAGGAGATGTTTTAATGAAGGCTCAAAAAAGACTTGTGGCGATTAACGATATATCGGGCTTCGGTAAGTGTTCTCTTACAGTAGCTTTACCCGTTATTTCTGCGTGCGGAGTGGAAACGGTTTGCCTTCCGACTGCTGTTTTATCAACGCATACAGGCGGCTTTTCGGGCTATACTTTTCGCGATTTAACAGAAGATATGATTCCTTTTATAAATCATTGGAAATCACTTAACTTAAAATTTGACGCTATTTACAGCGGTTTTTTAGGCAGTATAAAGCAAATAGATATAGTAAAAAGCTTTTTTGATACATTCAAAGAAAAAGAAACAGTAGCAATAGTCGACCCATCTATGGCAGACTACGGAAAACTGTATTCCGTTTTCGATATGGACTTCGCAAGGGAAATGACGCGGCTTTGTGCCGTTGCAGACATTGTAATACCCAATATAACAGAGGCGGCGTTTATGACTGATACAGAGTATATGGGTACCATTCAAAATGAGCAATATATAGAGCGGCTTTTAGACAAGCTTTTATTAACAGGTGCGAAAAGCGTTGTGCTTACGGGCGTCAGCTTTGATGAAAATGAATTAGGCGCGGCTTGTAAAACAGCGACCGATAATAAGCCTCATTATTATTTTACAAAGCGTGTGGAAGGGCAGTACCACGGAACGGGAGATGTGTTTGCAAGCGCATTTTCGGGTGCTTTACTAAATGGATTTTCTTTATATGAGTCGGCAAGGATAGCCGCAGACTTTGTTGTAAACTGCATAGAGCGCACAAGGCAGTTTAATATAGATATGCGTTACGGCGTTGATTTTGAAAGGGGTATCCCATTCCTTTTAAAGGAGCTTTCATTATGAGTGAGCTAAATATAGTTCTTATTGAGCCTGAAATACCGCAAAATACAGGAAATATAGCAAGAACATGTGCCGCTACAAATGCAAAACTTCACCTTGTGGGACCTATGGGTTTTAAAATTGATGACAAAAAGCTGAAAAGAGCAGGGCTTGATTATTGGCACTTGCTCGATATAACGCTTTATTCATCGTTAGAAGAATTTTTTGAAAAGAATAAAGGCGGCAGCTTTTTTTACTATACGACTAAAGCAAAGCATACATACTGTGAAACTTCATATCCTCAAAAAGTTTTTCTTGTTTTCGGCAAAGAAACGAGGGGATTGCCGGAGAGTTTACTTGTAGAAAATCCCGATACATGCGTCAGAATTCCTATGAAGGAGGATGCAAGAAGTTTAAATCTTTCAAACTCTGTTGCAGTTGCTGTGTATGAGTTTTTAAGACAGTGGAATTTTCCTCATCTTAAAGTTAAAGGAGAGCTTCACAATCTTAGTTGGCGGTAGCGTCATTCTTTTTCAGCTTAAATATATTTTCACAGATTTCTTTGAATACGGGAGCGGCATCATAAGAGCCTGATATACCGTTTTCTTTTATAACGGCAACAACATATTCCGGTTTATTATAAGGATAAAAACCGATAAACCATGAGTTTAGAATTTCTTCATTATTTTCTGTATATCTTCCTGTTTGTGCGGTTGCTGTTTTGCCGCCGGACAGGAAATAATCGCTTTTTGCATTTTTACCTCCGCCTTTTTCGACGGTTGTTAAAAGAAAGCGCCGTAAGATTTTAGATGTATCTTCACTTATAACCTTTTTAGGCAGGTTTTTCGGTGCATAATGAGTAAAATCCCCGTTTGCATCAACATTTCCTTTATAGACAGAGGGTACAATGTATATACCGTCCAAAACAGCCGCAGCGTAACAGGCGGCAAGATGTAAAGGTGTTGCAAAGAGCGAGCCTTGACCGAAAGCAAAGTTTGCAACAGCGGCGTCACTGTCAAGCTCTGCAATACTCGGCATTTTCGCTTTATCCGAATAATATCCGTCCATAAGCTCAAATACGGAAGTAAAGCCAAAGGCTTCAGCATATTCTATGAGCGTGCTTTTTTCTAATTGTTCTGCAAGATTTATGAAATAAGTGTTACAGGAAACTGAAAAAGCCTCCTCCATACTAATCAAACCATGTCCTTTTTTATCATGGCAGTTTATTTTAACTCCGCTTTTAATGCATGAACCCGTGCAGCGATACTTAAAATCAGTGGGTATTCCGCTTTCAAGAGCCGCTGCCGCTACTATTAACTTGAAAACAGAGCCGACACTGTAATTCGTAATCGCCCTATTTACAAAAGGCGCGTTTTTATCCGCCAAAGCAGCGGATAAATCGTTAGGGTCAAAAGAGGGGACAGATGCCAATGCAAGTATTTCTCTGCTTTTTATATCAAGAACAACGGCAGCGCCCGTCAAATAATCCGCCTTTTTTAGAGCATCTTGTGTTATTCTTTGAATTCTGCAATCAAGAGTTAGAACAATACCGGCTTTTGAGGCATAGTTAATATTTCTGATTTCGGCATCAACGCCGCCTAAAGCGCGTCCTAAAGCATCGGCTGAATAAGCAAGAACGAGAGAACCGGAGTTCTCAGTTAAATAATCATTATAGCTTTTCTCTGCCGCGTATATACCCTCTTTTTTGTCAGGTGAAAGGTAGCCTATAATGTGGGGCGCAAGCTGATTTTCACTGTAACGGTTATAGACTTTAAGAGTTGCTATATCAGGGCAATCTGCCAAAGCTTCAGGTTCTTCTGTAACAAATGTAACGAGCGAGCCTTCTGATAGTTTTTTATAATATACTTCGAAGTCTTCAGCGCTTAAACTTGATTTCAGCGTTGAAATTGCACGCGCCGTAGGTAAAACACAAGCAAGCATATGAAATTCGCTTGCGGTTAAGGGAATCATATTCCTGTCATATATAACCCCTCTTGTAGTGCCTGCATCTATGGTTTTCACGCTGTTTTGCGCCGCCGCCTTTACGGTTCCGTTATTAGTAATAACATACAGCCTTATTATAAGTGAAAATATAATTACACAAAAAAGTGAAAAAGAGATTATTGTTCTTTTACCCATTGTATCACATCCTTTATGAAAGTATTGCCATTTATATAAATAAAAAATCAAACTTTCAAAAATAAAAAAAGCCAAGATGACTTGACTTTTTATGTATTAAGTGTCTTGTGCGTGTTATTATACTTTTATTATTTTAGGCTGAATTCCCTATATTTTTCTCTTGTCGCTATGCCGCCCCTTATATGGCGCTGCTCCTTATTAATATCAAGAACCTTACGCACCCCCGCAAAAAGCTGTGGGTTAAGTCGTCTTAACCTTGTTGTGACATCTGCGTGAACCGTTGATTTGCTTATTCCGAATTCCTTTGCCGCAGCTCTTACCGTTGCCTTGTTATTCACTATATATTTTCCCAATTCTATTGCTCTAATATCAACATAATCTCCCAAAGCAAACCCTCCTTTGTAACTATCACTAATTTGTATGCTTAAAACGGGCGGGTTATGTTTGCCAAGTGAGCTGCTTTTAATTTAGTTTGGGTATTGTGTTTTTTAAGGTTAATGGGTATAATTAATTTAACAGTAACAGAAATATTAAAGATAATAGTAATTTTAATATAAAATATCGGGAGAAAGAATGAGAAGAAAGAAGAGGGGACTTAGTTTTAAAAGTCAGCAAACGGCTAAAAACAGAAACAGCGTGTTTTTAGCCGTTACACTCATATGTTTATCACTAATAATCGGCTCTTTATCATTTCTTATGCTTTTGAGGCATTATGATTATGATTTAGGCAACATCGTTAAACAAACCGAAAGGGTTACGACCACAGAAAGCGATATATCACACACACAAGAGCCGGATTTAACAGGTCAAGCCACGCTTTTATTCGTGCATATATCAGAGGATAGAAAAGACATCAGAAGCATATTTTATATAAAAGCAGAGCTTGACAGCCTAAGTATTAAAGTTATGCCTATTTCACCCTTAAAGAATGTAACGCAAAACGGAAAAACAGCGACAATATTGAAAAGCTTTTCGGATTTTGGCATAGAGGGCATCGCATTAGCCGCAGAAGCGATTGTGGGATACCCCGCAGACCGCTATGTTGTTATGACGGATGCAGGCTTATTAAACGCTCTTAAATATTTAGGGGATTTAAGCTATGAGAGAAGCGAAAGACTGAAATATAAAACAGACGAGCTTGTATTGGACATTCCTAAAGGAGAGCAATTCCTTTCACCCGATACTGTCTTGCGGCTTACAAAATACAATACCATTATATATAAGGGCGCATCATCGAAAGAAAATGCTGAGATTTTATCGTTTGCCATAAAATCATATTTTAACGAAAAGCTTGCAAAGAAATCCGAACTTTATTTTAGCACGCTGATTAATTAT
>JAAZGX010000055.1 GCA_012511005.1 Clostridiales bacterium | reverse complement strand
ATTCCTCCTTAGCTCAGCCGGTAGAGCATGCGGCTGTTAACCGCAGGGTCGTTGGTTCGAGTCCAACAGGGGGAGCCAAAAAAACCGCTTTCGAGCGGTTTTTTTCAATGCAATCTACCCTTACGGGCGAGTGAAATCGCCTGCGGCGGTGAAATCCGCTTCGCGGATGAAATGCGCTACGACGCGTGGGTGGATTTTATTCAAAACTCGATTCTAACGCTGTGTATGCCAATGCCTGTTTTTATAATAACCACCGAGCCGTCGCCGTCGCCAAAGCCAGAATATAAATCCTGATGCATATCAAGGTAAACATAAATCCCTGCCTTTTCTGAGCGGTCAAGTATTCCTTTCAGAAATTCGATGTATTCGCTATTGTATTCACCGGGTTGTGGCTCAATAATATCCCAGTTGAAGCCCAGACGGATAAGGTTAAAACCGCTGTTGTAAAAGGTGGTGATAAGCTCCTTTTGCCATTCGACACCATAGATGCGCTTATGCAAAGAGGGATTAAAAACACCCTTGTCACAAACATTTATGCCGTTAAAAATGCGTTGCCTGCCAAATTCATCGGTAAATCTCTTTCCACTCGTGGTAATTGTGTTCATAGTGTGTTTCCCTCTTTGTAATCGTAACGATATGATACTGTTACGACCATTATAACAAAATCCTTAGCGGCATTGCAAGCGTCTTTCTTCACAAAACACCCTTTCCCTTTCTGCTAAGTATATCAAAAAGGAGTAGGGAGTAGGGTTTAAGGTTTAATTTTATATTAATAATCGTGCTTTTTTATTAATTAAGTCTTTTAACTGTTATAGTTGAATTAAGGTGCAGGAGAACCGAAAAGGACTTGATGAAAACCGCTCGGGATATAGAGCATATTTTTGACTAGCTGGGGATATTAAGGAAAGTAAGTTCAAAATAATTTATCCAAAAGCGATTTTATTGCTATTTAATAAAAATTTATTAAAGCTTTTTATTATAAATATAGATGAAAACAAACAGACTGAGAATTTGAACGAATAATGCTCCAATGGTAATAAAGCATGGCAGTTTATAATCAAAAATAAGAAAAATAAGCGAAAGAATAGCCAGCATAAAAACACTAATATACCACGCAGAATATCCTGCTTTTTCTCTAAGGCGAACATTGCGTTCGTCCTTTTCAGCGATTTCATATTCTTTTACTTTTTCGGGATTGTTTTTAAGAGTCTTTTTTAATAAAATGCCTGCTACGCCACCACCGGTAATACCTGCTCCAAGTCCTATTAAAACAGATGTCAGTGATTGTGATATACCGTCTGATTCGGCAACAATAAAATTTAGTAATAATCCTATTGCAAATATAACAATACCCACATAAAAGATATATGGTTTTAATTGTTTTTTCATTGTTCATCCTCCTCATAAATAAAAATTTCTTCAACGCTCATACCAAAATGCCGAGCTATTTTAATTGCTAAAATAATGGAAGGATTATATCTTCCGTTTTCAAGTGAACTGATTGTCTGCCGTGAAACCTCCAAGGCAGCAGCAAGTTCTTCTTGATTAATGCCGCGCTTCTTTCGGATTTCCTCTAAACGATTTTTCACTTACTCACCTCTTACATAATGGAAAGCTTGCTTTACAAGTTGATTATAGCACAAAACAACAAAATGTCAAGTAAACTTTCCATAAAAGTTTTACACATTAAAAAAGGAGAAAGGTACTGCAGAGTTACAGCGCATAAAGGACTGGGTTAATAACTCTCCCCCGAAAAACCTTTGGCTGCAAATCTCCTAACGAAATTGCAGCTTTAGTTAATTATAAATATTCTTATAATCTTGGGCAATTAAACTTACACTTTACTTAAAAGGGATTATACGGTATAATATAGAAAATAATTAAGGCGGTGTAAGTATGTTAGAAAAAGTAATTAGCATAAACCAAAAACAATCTGAATTTAAATCATACGGTTCAAGCTTTTACTACACCACTCCGGCCGGAACGCGTTATAAGTGGACGGCTTCTATATACCTCAGCTATTAGGGGGATGCAAAATGAGTTTATTTAAGACAAAGAAACCTCTCCTTTT
>JAAZGX010000054.1 GCA_012511005.1 Clostridiales bacterium | reverse complement strand
AATATATTTCTTTATAGTATCAAAAGAGAGAGTAATGCAGTCAATTGAAAAGCCAAGTATTATTCAAGGACTTAAATCCATATTAAATAATAAGCCGCTTCTTTTAATTACGCTTTCAAGCTTTTTAGGCTCTTTTGCAGTGTCGAATTCGCGTACAGATTATTATATAGATGTTTTAGGCTCTGCTTCAATTACGACTATCGTAGGAATACCGGGCGCGCTCGTTTCACCCTCAAGCTATGCGCTTGTACCGTGGGCAAGAAAAAGGTTCTCTACAAAAGCTATATGGGTTTTTGAGGACCTTTGGACAGATATGTGCTGGCTGTTTGTTTTTTCGGTTGGGCTTATTAACAAAAACTATCAAAAACGCTCCGTTATGATTCCTATATTAATGATTGAAGAAACTCTTGAAATGTTTGTATTTGGATTAAGAAGAGTTATCCCTAAAGAGCTTAACAATGAAGCTATGGATTACTGTGAGTGGAAAAATGGTTACCGTACAGAGGCTATGACCGGTGTTGCGAAATCACTCATATTAAAGCTTCAGGGCGTTGTTATGAGTATGATAAAAAATATCATATTAGGAAAAATAGGCTATGTTCAAGGACTTGAGATAGGCACACAGAAAGAGAAAACGAAACTGTGGATGTTTATGCTTTGCACCGGTGTTCCTGTTATTACGGGCGCACTCGGGGTTTTACCGAAAATGTTCTATAACCTAACAGGCAAAAGACGCGATAAAATGTATGAGGAATTATTTGAGCGACGCGCTTTACTTGCAGAGCAAACGAAGAATGCGACAGCGGAAGAAATGTTAGAAATAGGAAAGGCACAGATGGAGGGCAAATTCTTGTCTGACACGAAATTATAAAAATATTTTTAAAAATCCATAAAAGTTATTTACATAGAACAAATGTTCTGTTATAATGATAGCAAATCGTTATCTTTATAACAGAACTTTTTATTGAGGAATTGATTTTATGGAAAGAACAGTGCTTCACTGTGACTGTAACGCTTTTTTCGCGTCAGTTGAAGCAACGCGTTACCCAAAACTTAAAAAACAGCCCTTTGCCGTATGCGGCGACCCTAAGCTTCGACATGGAATAGTGCTTGCGAAAAACGAAAAGGCAAAAAGGCTTGGCGTTCAAACGGGTGAAGCTATATGGCAGGCAAAAGCGAAATGCCCTGACCTTGTGCTTGTTGAGCCGTCTTATGGAATTTATGACGAGTTTTCAGAAAGAATATTTAATATATATTGCCGTTATACAGACTTAGTAGAGCCTTTTGGAATTGACGAGTGCTGGCTTGATGTTACGGGAACGAAAAGCTTATTCGGAAGCGGGGAAAAGATTGCAGATGAACTCAGAAAAATCGTAAAAAGTGAAACAGGTATAACGATTTCCGCCGGAGTGTCGTTTAATAAATATTTTGCCAAAATGGGAAGCGACTATAAAAAACCAGATGCTACGACTGTGTTAACAAGGAATAATTATAAGGATATCCTTTTTCCGCTAAGCGTTGAGAATATGCTTTTTGTAGGGAAGTCTACTCTCGAAAAATTAAGTGACATTGGTATTTATACAATAGGGGACCTTGCAAATGCAGATGCTAAGCTATTAAGCCTTACATTAGGCAAGTGTGGACAAATGCTTTATAACTGTGCTAATGGATTAGATTTCTCCGTTGTAACCCCTTCGACTTATAAGCATAAGTACAAGTCTATTGGGAATGGGTACACATTTAAGCGCGACCTTGTTTCCGACACAGATTTAAAAACAGGTATATATATGATATGCGACAAAGTCGCCCATCGCCTTCGCAAACAAAAACTTGAATGTAAAACCGTTCAGCTTTGCATTAAAGATACACACTTTCACGCAATTCAGCGTCAGAAAACATTACAAAATCCTACTCAATCGTCCTATGAGCTTGCAAATTCTGCTTTAGAGCTTGCTATAAATAATTGGAATGTCAATGATAAGCCGATAAGGTCAATGTCTGTAACAGGTCAAAATCTTATAGAGCGAAGTAACGAGCCGGAGCAATTATCACTTTTTTATACGGATAGCTTTATTTTTAAAAGAAAAAAAGTCATACTTGAAAGCACAAAAGATGAGATTTGTGAAAAATACGGAAATAATGTGCTAAGAATGTGTTCTCTTATTGATAATGATTTAGGTTTGTGAATATTTATGTTACGAGGTGATTGAATTGAATTGCTCAGTAACTGATTTAAGGGCTAAAGATGTAGTAGATGTTCATACAGGGGATAGAATAGGAACAGTGTTTGATGTTTTAATAGATACTTGTACGGGTTGTGTTGTGGCTCTCCTCGTTTTAGAGGGCAAAGGATTTTGGGTTTTTTGCGGAAAAGGAAATGAAATAAAAGTGCCCTGGTGCGATATACAGGTTATAGGAGACGATATAATACTTGTTAAAAGGCGCGGCGGAGGACACCACAGACCGCCTCCTTCACCTTGTTGCAGCACTTGGGAATAAAAAAGACGATTAGAAAAATACGGCATATACTATCTATGAAAAGAAATAATATTTTTAAAATATTGTATTTCTTTCAAGAATATGGTAAAATAATGAAAAGGGAGGGGCGAACAATGAATAGTCCTTACACTAATCTTTTTATAAAACACTTTCCTTTTTGGGAGCATCTATCGCAAAGAGAAAAAGAGCTTATGGCTGAAAATACAGAATCAGCATCCTTTAAAACAGGCGAAATGCTGTATGGCGGAGAAGAAGATTGCGCCGGAATTATTATAGTTGAAACAGGTCAATTGCGAGCTTATATGCTTTCTGAAGACGGGCGGGATATAACCCTTTATCGTTTATTTGAGGATGATGTATGTGTAATGTCCGCGTCGTGTGTGTTAGAAGCAGTAACATTTGATGTCTTTATTGAGGCTGTTACGGACAGCAGTATACTCGTAATAAACTCTAAAGTATTTAAAGATATAGTAAAACAAAATATACATGTTGATGAATATATGTATCGGCTTGCAACGATTAGGTTTTCAGATGTTATGTGGAGTATGCAGCAAATTCTTTTTATGAGTTTTGATAAGCGTCTTGCAATTTTTCTTTTAGAAGAAACTGAAAAAAATAGTTCCAACGAAATAAAGTTCACTCATGAGCAAATTGCAAAGCTTATGGGCAGCGCAAGAGAGGTTGTAACAAGAATGCTTAAATACTTCTCGGATGAGGGGATTGTTACTTTGTCGCGAGGAATGATAACGATAAAGGATAAAGAAAAGTTAAAGAAAATAATATAATAATAAATACAGACTACCTAAAAAAGGTAGTCTGCTTTACATAAAATATTTATGTTTCCTCAATAATTTTACCGTCTGCCGATATAACAACAATACGCCAAGGAATGAGCTTACCGCTGTTTTTAAGAGCAGTTGTCACGGCGCTTATAAGCCCTTTGCAGCAGGGAACTTCCATTCTGACAACTGTAATACTCTTAATATTATTATTTGTAATTATTTCGGATAATTTTATAGAATAGTCAATACTGTCAAGCTTAGGACAGCCTATGAGTGTAATTTTATTTTGCATAAATTTGTTATGAAAATCACCGTGAGCAAACGCAGAACAATCTGCTGCTATGAGTAAATTTGCATTATTAAAATAAGGGGCATTAACCGGTACAAGCTTTATTTTAACAGGCCATTGAGATAGTCTGCTAACATTCTCCTTTTGCGGTAAAGGGGATTTTACAGTAATTTCTCTTTTTATAGCTTGCGATGTACTGCCGGGGCAGCCGCAAGGCAGGGGAGCTTCACTCTTTTTAGATGAGGCTTTTTCATTCTCTGCTTTAGCTTTTAAAACGGCTTGTTCATCAAACGGAAGCGCCTTTCTTTCTTCAAATGTAATAGCACCCGTTGGGCACACGGGCAAACAGTCCCCAAGTCCGTCACAATAATCATCTCTAAGGAGTTTAGCTTTTCCATTTACCATACCAATTGCGCCCTCATGACAGGCGTCTGCACAAAGACCGCAGCCGTTGCATTTATCTTCATCTATCTTTATAATTCTTCTGACTATATTAACCACTTCCTGTTTTTATTGTTTTACAATGTCTTTCATTGAATAAAGCCCGCTTTTCTGTTTTAGTAAAAACAGCCCTGCATTAATAGCGCCTTGTGCAAAAATATCTTTAGAAAGAGCGCTGTGGGATAGCGTTATGACTTCATCAAGACCGCCAAAAATTATATGATGCTCTCCTACAATGGTTCCCGCCCTTACGGAATGAACTCCAATTTCTTTAGGATTTCTTTTTTCCCTTTTTATATGACGGTTATACTCATAATACTTTTCATCTTCGGTAACATTTTTAATAGCGTCAGCTATTAAGAGCGCAGTACCGCTTGGCGCATCAAGCTTTTGGTTGTGATGCGCTTCTACAATTTCAATATCAAAGTCTTTTCCAAGCACTTTTGCTGACATTTTAGAAAGCTCAACAAGTAGGCTTATCCCTAAAGACATATTTGCACTGTTAAAGATAGGTATTACTTTTGATGCAGCTTTAATCTTTTCAAAATGAGAGTCACTAAACCCTGTCGTAGCAATTACAACAGGCATCTTTTCTGAAACGGAGTAATCTAATACGGAGCTTAAAGCCGCGGGATTTGAAAAATCAATTATCAGGTCGCCTTTAATATTAAGCTCAGAAAACTTAGCAAATACAGGGTAGGGGAGCGTTGGATAATCGTTCGTATCAACTCCCGCAACTATCTTTATATCATCGTCAAGCTTTGAAACAACGCGAGTAATAGCGGCGCCCATATTTCCACAGCATCCGTTGAGTATAATCCTTGTCATTGTTACATCCCTTCTAAATTTAGATAAATCCATGCTCCTTTAGAGTTGCTGCAAGTCTTTTAGTATTAGCTTCATTAAGAGTGCCTAAAGGCATTCTGCATCTGCCAACAGCATAACCCATCATTTCCATTGCCGCCTTTACAGGCACAGGGTTTACATCAATGAAAAGGTCGTTGCATAAGTCAAGCCACTCAAGCTGAAGCTCTGCGCTTTTTGCAATATCGCCCGCAAGAGCTGCCGCCGCTATACTGTGTGTAAGCTTTGGAGCAATATTAGACAACACTGAAATAACGCCTTTCGCGCCAAGTGCCATAAAAGCTGTAATCTGGTCATCATTACCCGAATAGAAGGCAATATCGTCGCCGCATAGTTTAATTGCTTTAGCCAAAGCAGAAATATCCCCGTTTGCCTCTTTTGCCCCTACAATATTTTTAATCTTTGAGAGTTCGAAATATGTTTCCGGCTTAATATCAAGCCCTGTTCTTGTAGGAACATTATAAGTAATAATCGGGACAGATACCCTATCAGCAATAAAAGCGTAATGCTCTATAAGCCCTGTTTGTGAGGTTTTGTTGTAATAGGGAGTAACGCTCAGCAGTGCGTCTGCACCCGCAAGCTCCGCCTCATTAGAAAGCTTTACTGCATATGCCGTATCATTACTGCCGGTGCCCGCTATAACGGGAACTCTTTTTGCCGTAGCGCTTACGGCGCACTTAATAGCCTCTACATGCTCGTCATGCTCAAGGGTAGAGGTTTCTCCCGTAGTCCCGCAAATAATAATCGCATCCGTATTATTATTTATTTGCTCGTCTATAAGCCGCTCTAAAAGCGGAAAGTTTATTTTCAAATCCTCGCCAATGAACGGTGTTACAATTGCAACGCCCGCTCCGGTAAATACTGGCTTTTTCATAAAATTTCACCCTTTCGAAAATTAATTCAAGTAACCTTCGGCACAAAGCTGTTCCGCCATAAGCACCGCGCCGCCGGCGGCTCCTCTTAATGTATTGTGGGAAAGGCATACAAATTTATAATCATATTGCGTATCTTCTCTAAGTCTGCCGATTGAAACGGCCATTCCGCCCTCAAGCTCACGATGAAGCTTTGTTTGAGGCATATTATCCTCTATAAAATAATTGAGGAATTGCTTTGGTGCGCTTGGTAAGTTTAGAAGCTGAGGCTTGCCTTTAAAGCTTTTCCAAATATCAATAATTTCATCTTTAGTGGGTTTATTTTCAAATGTTACGAACACAGCGCCCATATGACCGTCTGAAACGGGAACGCGTATACATTGTGCCGTAAAAGACGGTGTGTCTGCATTAATAATAGCCCCATCTATAATACTACCAAGCAGCTTTAATGGTTCCTTTTCGCTTTTTTCTTCTTCTCCGCCTATAAACGGAATAACATTATCCACCATCTCAGGCCATGTGTCGAAATTTTTGCCGGCACCTGAAATTGCTTGATAAGTGCAAACAAGAACATGTTTTACACCGAACTTCATAAGTGGGAAAATGGCAGGCACATAGCTTTGAAGCGAGCAATTCGATTTTACGGCTATAAAGCCTTTTTTGGTGCCGAGCCGTTTTCGCTGATACGGGATTACTGCTGCGTGTTCAGGGTTAATCTCCGGAACTATCATAGGAACATCAGGAGTAAAGCGGTGTGCGCTGTTATTTGAAATAACGGGACATTCAGCTTTTGCATACGCTTCCTCAAGGGCTTTTATCTCATCTTTCTTCATATCGACAGCGCAAAACACAAAGTCGACAAGAGAAGCAATTTCTTTTATATCATCACTTGCATTCATAATAACAATATCAGCGTATTTTTCGGGCATAGGTACGCTCATGCTCCATCTGTTTCCGACGGCTTGTTTATATGTTAGACCGGCAGAGCGCGGACTTGCAGCAAGAACAGTCACATTAAACCATGGATGATTTTCAAGTAAAAGAGCAAACCTTTGCCCAACCATACCGGTAGCGCCAATAATACCAACATTAAATTTTTTCATAACTTCAACTCCAAAAAAACTTGTCAATGTGCATTAAATCAATTATAATATAAAATTGTACATTGACTTTCGTTACATTTTATCATCACTAAAGAAAAGTGTCAATATTACATTCTATAAAAAAACAAATACTACTATAAAAAGGATTCTTATGCAAACAAAAGACTTTTTTTATGACTTACCGACAGAGCTTATAGCTCAGCATCCCACCGAAAGACGCGACGGCTCAAGAATGATGGTTCTAAGCAGGACAACAGAGGAAATAAAGAGCGCTGTATTTTCAGATATCGTTCATTTGCTTTCACCGAATGATTGCCTTATATTAAACGATACAAGGGTTATACCCGCGCGTTTATACGGCATAAAAGACGAAACACATGCAAATGTTGAGTTTTT
>JAAZGX010000297.1 GCA_012511005.1 Clostridiales bacterium | reverse complement strand
CACCCGCCCATTATGCAAATTCTCACCATATCACTCCTAAGACAGTTTTGTAGATAGTATACCAAAAACAAAAGTGTAATAAAAGAGCTTTTGATAAATATAGTAGTTTTTTATAAAGCTATATGGTAAAATAAAAGAAAAGGAGGGTTTGTTGTGTCTTTTTATCTAAAATCTTTAACTTCTCTGGAAAAAGAGATTATAGAGGAGCTTGAAAAGCTGTACATATACGATTGCCATGAGCATTTACCGCCAGAAAGTGAAAGACTTTTAAGAGAACCTGACGCTTTCACTCTTTTTTCTCACTACTGCCAGCACGACCTTTACACAGCGGGTATGGATAAAGGTACTATGAAAAAAATTCTGTGGCAAGCGGGTGATATTGACTGGAAATGGAAAAAGTTTAAGCCATTTTATGAAAAAATGAAACACACAAGCTACTGCCGCGCGGCACATATCACTATGGAAAAATTCTACGGCGAAAAAACACTCAATTCTAAAACTGTTCATTCAGTAACTGAGCGTATAAAAGCCGCTAACAAAAAAGGTCTTTATGATAATGTCCTCAACGGTACATGTAAAATAATCACCTCGATAAACTGTGACGGTCCGCTTGACGATACACATAACGGGCGAATTAGACAGACTATCAGAACGGTTGACGAGCTTTGCTCATATGAACAAATACAAAAACAGTTAGGCTCTGAAAAACCCGTTTGCTCTGTTGATGATATTTTGCAAGCCTGTGAAAAGCTTGTAGTAAATGCAAAGAAAAGAGGTGCTGTAGGCGTAAAATTTATGGCGTTTTATATTGACGGCGCCACAAAAGAAGATGCTGCCGCAACGCTTAAAAGCCTCTGCTCTGACCACTCCTTGCATTTACCGCGGCGAAATCCGCTTAATGAATATGTACTAACATTTATGATGCGCACAGCGCATAAATACGGGCTTGTTTGCTGTATGCATACAGGCTATTGGAATGATTACAGAGAGCTTTCTCCGTCTAATCTTCTGCCGTTTATAATAGAAAATCAAGATGTAAAAATTGACCTTTATCACGCCGGTTATCCCTATTTGAGGGAGGCTATTATGCTTGGCAAGGTTTGGCCTAATGTTAAAATGAATATGTGCTGGACATATTTAATTAGCCAAAGATTTGCGTTTGACGCACTTGACGAAATGATTGAAATGTTGCCTGACAATAAGATTTTCGGCTTTGGCGGCGATTATTATGTTGTTGAAAAGGTTTTCGGTCATCTTATAATGGCAAGGGAAACTATCGCGCGCGTACTCGCAAAAAAGATTACGGAGAAAACACTTACTGAAAAAAGAGCCTTAGAAATAGCTAAAAAAATGCTTTATGATAATCCTAAAGAGTTTTACGGATTAAAAGACTTCGATTGTACATTTTAGCGTTAATAAATAAAACTGCCGACTGTTTTTTTGCAGTCGGCTGTTTTTTATCTCTTTACTACTTTTATTGAAATAGGCTCTAATTCTATTCTTGTTTTATCAGGAAGCTCGACTTTTGTTTTCGTCATTAAATCGTTATAAAAAACTAACTTGCTGCCCTTTAAGGCGCTCATATAAACGCCTCGCGGCTTTTTTGTTAAAAGCATATCCCGTGTAAGCGGTGAAAGACTTGAAAGATGTGACAATTCTTCTGCCGTATCATCAATAAAAGCGTCAAGAGGCTCGCGCATTGTGTTTATAAAGATT
>JAAZGX010000007.1 GCA_012511005.1 Clostridiales bacterium | reverse complement strand
TCTACGGCGTCGCCGACGGCGTAAATATGTTCATTACTCGTCTGCATATGCTCATTTGTTATAATAGCTCCGCGCTCGTTACAGGACAGCCCCGCGTCTTTTGCTAATTTTGTGTCCGGTCTAACGCCTATAGCCATTATAAGCATATCCACACAGAGCGTTTCATCCTCAAGAGACAGCTCAAGACAATCGCCGTCTTTAATGGATTTCACAGTATTGTTAAGAAGTAAATCTATGCCCTTAGACTCTAAATATCTATGGACATCACATGCCATATCATAATCAATAGGCGGGATAATTTGCTCTGCCGCTTCTATAAGCGTAACCTTTATACCGTTTGCTTTTAGGTTTTCCGCCATTTCAATGCCTATAAAGCCGCCGCCTATAACTGCCGCCGACAGAGGCTTTTCTTTTTCGATAAAGTCCTTTATTTTATATGTGTCGGGAATATTTCTAAGCGTAAAGACTTTATCAGAATTAATACCGTCAATAGTAGGAACGAAAGGCTCTGCCCCCGGAGAAAGCACGAGCTTGCCGTAGCTTTCACGATATGTTTCACCCGTGTTGTGGTTTTGCACCACAACCTCCTTTTTATGGGTATCAATTGAAAGAACTTCACTGTTTATTCTGACATCAATATTAAAGCGGGCGTTAAAGCTTTTGGGCGTTTGTAAGGTTAGGGATGATTTATCCGTAATTTCATTTCCTATATAATAAGGCAAACCGCAATTAGCGAATGAAATATACCCGCCTCTCTCAAACATTATAATTTCCGCTTTTTCGTCTAAACGGCGAAGCCGTGCCGCCGCGGAAGCTCCGCCTGCGACACCGCCGACAATAAGTACTTTTTTGTTATTTTGCACAAAACTCACCTTACTTTTATTAATCAAGCATCGAAAGGATTTCGTTCTTAGGTTTTACGCCGACGGAGGTTTTAACAGCCTGACCGTCCTTGAATAAAATCATAGTAGGGATACTCATTACACGAAACTGCCTTGCAAGCTCCGGCTCCTCATCTACATTGATTTTGCCAATTTTTGCAGTCTGTGCTTCACTTGCCACTTCGTCAAGGATAGGAGCGAGCATTTTACAAGGACCGCACCAACTTGCCCAGAAATCGACAAGGACAGGTTTATCGGATTCTAAAACTTCTTGTGAAAAATTATCTTTATTAAATGTTAATACTGACATTTGAATTCTCCTTTACATTGTTTTAATTAATTATACACATATTTTACATAATATCTGTAACTGAGTTACAAAAGGGAGCGTTTATTATTCTTGACCTTATATACATATTTATGTATAGTTATGTAAATTGAAATAAGGAGTAAAAGAATGAAAGAAGTCGTAATAGGCGTATTAATACCGTTAATAGGAACGACAGCGGGCGCTGCGATGGTTTTGTTTTTTAGAAAAGAAATAAGCGGTCGTTTCCAAAAGATATTGTTAGGCTTTGCTTCCGGAGTTATGATGGCGGCATCTGTGTGGTCACTCCTTTTACCGTCAATTGAGATGGCGGCAGAAGAAGGCTATATTTCGTGGGTTCCTGCCGCGGTAGGTTTTGTTTTTGGCATGGTATTTTTACTTGTATTGGACTCACTCATACCGCACCTTCACAGAAATGCGGAGAAAGCAGAGGGTTTACACTCGAACGCAAAAAAATCTACAATGCTTTTAATAGCCGTTACGCTGCATAATATTCCGGAGGGTATGGCAGTAGGAGTTGTTTTTGCGTCTTTACTAAGTGACAGTGGGAGCATTCCTCTTTCGGCGGCTTTTGCATTATCCGTAGGAATAGCACTCCAAAACTTTCCGGAAGGAGCTATAATATCCTTCCCGCTTAAAGGTTTGGGAGTTTCAAAATGGAAGTCGTTTTTATTAGGGACTCTTACGGGTGTTGTTGAGCCGATAGCATCAATTATAACAATTTTATTTGCGAGTATTGCCGTGCCTGTGCTTCCATTTCTGCTTTCCTTTGCGGCGGGGGCTATGATATATGTTGTAGTAGAAGAATTAATACCGGACATACACACCGACGCGCATTCAAACATAGGGGTTATGGCGGTTTGCGCCGGATTTGTGGCTATGATGGTTCTTGACATTGTTTTTGGTTAATCAAATAAAATAATTTGGCTCTCATCTTTTTTGATGAGAGCCAAAGTTTTGCTAAAATTCAATTCCTATTGAGGCGAATAAAGTTTCGAATATATGGATTATCGTTTGAACGAAACTTACAAGAGTGCCGATGTTGCCGACGATGAAATATAAATCGTTGTGCCCCTCGTTGGGATGACCGCCCTCATTTGAGGTTTTCTCCAGCGTGAATACTTCAAACGGCGAGAAGTTGTCCTTTGAATATGAATTTATTGTAATCGTATCATATGAGAAATCCATAATATTATAGATATAATCATATTCTGAAATAAAGTCATATGCTAAAGCGTCACTGCCGGCACTTACATTTCCCCTTGGTCTTGCAGTAGAGCCGGATGTAATGTAAACGGTTCCCGCAGCGTCTGTAACATGCCCTTGCCCTCTTATATCTTCTGACACTTTGCCGCCGTACATAACATGAGTGCGGCTGTAAACATGACTGTGACCCGTTAAAACGATATCAACGCAGAACTCGTCGAAAATAGGAACGAACATAAGCCTTAAAAGACGGTTTTCATCTTCTCTACCCTCATGGTGACCGCCGTAAAGGTCATGGTGCATAACAGCAACGCGCCATTTAACATCGGAATTTTCCTCCACAGCTTGCTTTACGAAATTGTAATGGTCATTTGCAGAGGTCCAGTTAGAATTTATAAAAAGGAAAAGAACATCGCCTTTAACAAAATAATAGTCGCCGCCATTTTTATCGGGAACTATCGCTTGCCCTTTATTATATCTGTTGGGGCTGTTAATTACACTTGCATATACTGTGTTTTTATTATCGTGGTTGCCGCATGTAGCCGCAAAGGGAATTTTCTTCATTAAGGGCGAGGAGAACAGACCAATATATTCTGACAACAAGCCGTGGTCAGCTTGGTCTCCTGCGGAAATAACAAGAGACATATAGTTGTCTTTATTATAAGCCTGTGTGAAAATCTCGTGAAAAGCAAATGAAGTGTCTTTAACGCTTTCGCCGTCGGGATTATCCGTTTGCTCACTTATGTGAACATCGGAAACAAATAATGCACTAAAACCGTCTGCCTTCCCTGTCTTAAAGGTATTTACAGACGAGGTATAATCGTTTGCACTGTAATAATACATGTATGTTCTATTAGGCAGAAGTCCATAAACCGTTACCTGATAAGAGTAGTTATCATTGTCTATTTTTACGCTAATGCCTGTAAACTCGTCATAAGAACCTATAAGAGATGATTTAACATATACTGTGGGGTTTTCGCATTCAGTATTGCCGAGCCAAGCGAAGTTCATCTCGCTCTCATTTCCTCCCGGCGCCATATAGAGTGCTTTCCCGTCACTTTTATAGCCTTGCCAATATGTGTCCCACTGTGAAGCGCTCATATCATAAGATGACAGAGCATAAGCGGGGCTTATCATAGCAGTTGCTAAAATAGCAAAAACCAAAACAATGCTAAGCGACAGCTTTACTTTTTTCATTGGTTTCATCCTTCCTTTTTAATGTTTATTTATTAAGCAAATGCTTTTTAACCCATATAATTTGTTATTCAGAAGCTTCCGTAACCTTAATACCAAGTGCCGCGCGCCTTTCTGTAAGCTCGTTATACATAACTTCTTTTGTTTTCATATCTATATTATAAAAGAAAACGGGCAGTACACTTAATATTGTGATAATAGCGGGGAAAACGGTTGCCATGGCGAAAATCCATACTTGCGTTTCATACTTTTGTTTTAGCCCTGCGGGGTACAAATTGGGATTATAATCTATCATCTTTTTAATTTGAGGCTCAATAATACTATTAATCCTTGAGGGTATTTTTTGAATAACGGATTTTGCCGCAGTAATCGTCGCCTCTGAGCGGTAGCCGTATTTCCATTCACAGTAATCCATACATTCGTTGCGCATTTCTGTTTTAGAAACACTTCTAATGCCCCCAAAAGCCGCGTAAATAATTTCCCATACGGCAGTTACGACCATCATAGAGGGAATATGCATAAAAAGACGGTCTTTCTTTTTGCCTATCATACCTACAAGGAAAACGGGAATATACATAGCCTTTGCAAAACTGTGACTTATCATATACACATATTTCATAGGGTGCTTTACGAGTAATTTCGGGGCGGCAACAAAGCTAAAAGGTGCAACGAAAGCAGAGGGAATACCCGCGACGGTTTCCATGGTGCCGAAAAAGAGTACCCATTTATAATATTTATTTGTACTAATACCCGTGCCGAATGAGCCAAGCGCCTCTGAAAGAATGTAAATAAAGGTAGGCCTGTTTCTAAGAACCTGCTTAATACCCTCTGTTACAGACGGTATATCAATACTTTGCTGAACACGCTCTCTTGTGTTAAATACGAACCAGAAAGCGGCAAATCCCGAAACTAAAACGGTAGAGGGACCCATAATTACATAGACGCGCGTTAAAAGCTCCGTACTCGTTCTTGTGGCGGATTTAATTAGGTTGTTAGTTACAAGGTCAAAAAGCACTTCTACAATCTGACCGGGCAAGCCGCTGAACCAACCTGTAAAATATTGTGTCATAGCAATGAGCTTTCCGCGCTCTACGGGATACGGAGTAATAGTAGAAATAAGCCCGCTGCGGCAAACCTCTCTGAAAGTGCCTGCCGTTTCCATAAGCACCTCAAAAAACATATACGCAATAAATTTTGGAATGTAATCAGAGCCTTTGCCGGCGAAAACAACGGGCAAAACCCAATACACAGCAGAGAATATTGCCAAGGGAAGCGCCACGGCAAACAGATACGGTCTGAACTTGCCCCAACGCGTGCGCGTGCGGTCAACAAGGGCGCCTATAAGAATATCGTTAATAATATCCCAAGTGCCGCCTATAAGGTTATTTAATGATTGCAAGTTGAAGTTAATGCCAAGGATACTGTCTACAAATGTTTCCTTTTGGCTGTTAAGATTGAAACTTTGAGAGCTGTCATATACTATGTAGCCAATCTTTTCCTTAAAGGAAACGGCCTTCCGGTTTGTATACGCCATAAGTTCAGCGCAAGGACCCGTAACCTGAGCCACATTTTTATCACTCACGAAGTTGACCTCCATCAATTTGTATATTAATAATTAGTATACCACAGGGATTTTTGTTTTTCAATACAAAATATACGCAAAAACAAAATTAAAAAATTGTCTTACTTTTTCTTGTACCTTACGACTAAATCTGTTAAAATAACGGTGAAAAAGTCGGTTGGAGGCAGATATGGAAAGAAGATTTTCAAGAACAGAACTCTTAATTGGCAAAAAGGCTATCCTAAAACTAAAAAACAGCAGCGTCGCTGTGTTTGGCATAGGCGGCGTAGGCGGATATGCTGTTGAGGCGTTAGCAAGAAGCGGTATAGGCTCGCTTGACTTAATAGACGGTGACAAGGTATCTGTTACGAACATTAACAGGCAGATAATCGCAACTTGCCGCACTATTGGGCAGTACAAGGTTGATGCCGCAAAAGAGCGCATTTTCGACATTTGCCCCGATACGGCAGTTAGGGTTCACCGTTGTTTTTATATGCCTGAGAATAAAAATCAATTTGATTTTTCAAAGTATGACTACATAATTGACGCAATAGATACTGTAAGAGCTAAGCTTTCGCTTATAGATGAAGCACAAAAGGCGGGAACGCCGATTATTTCTTCAATGGGTGCGGGCAACAAGCTTGACGCCTCTGCCTTTGCGGTAGCGGATATTTATGATACTAAAGTTTGCCCGCTTGCGCGCGTAATGCGCTATGAGCTTAGAAGAATGGGAATACAAAGCCTTAAAGTCGTATGCTCGAAAGAGGAGCCGATAAAATCAGAAAACCAAGGCGAAAAAGGCTCTGTTCCCGGCTCTGTGGCATTTGTGCCCGGCGCGGCGGGATTAATTTTAGCTGGAGAGGTTATACAAGACTTGATAAAAGAGGAGTTAAATAATTAAAACTTTTCAAGAAAAGAGTGTGTTTTTCCGTTTTGCTTATATCCGGCAAATGTATCAACATTGACGCGGTGAATACTGTTGAAAATATTTTGCTCAATATCTTCATTCGTCTGCTTTAGCTGTTTTATTAAAAGCTTAATCTCCTGCCTTTTAGAGGAGTCCTCGCGATTTTCCGTAAAACGGCAGGCACACCGTATAAACTCAAGCCGATTATAGTTTTTCCAAGAGATAATATCGTCTTCAAGAATGCGGTACATAGGGCGGATAAGCTCCATTCCCTCAAAGTTCGTACTTTTTATACGCGGCAGCATACCTTGAAGCTGTGAGCCGTACATCATTCCTATAAGAGTAGTTTCTATAACATCGCTCATATGGTGACCGAGCGCAATTTTATTGCAGCCAAGCTCTTTCGCTTTTGCATACAGATGTCCCCTTCTCATACGCGCGCAAAGGTAGCACGGAGAACCGCCTGCGCTGTTTGATACAGAAAAGATGTTTGAATTAAATACCGTTATAGGCACATTTAGTAAAGCGGCGTTTGACTCTATTTTTTTGCGGTTTTCTTCATTGTACCCTGGGTCCATAACGAGATAAACTATTTCAAACGGAAAATCGCTTTGCCTTTTTAACTGCTGCATAAGCTTCGCTAAAAGCATAGAGTCCTTGCCGCCTGATATACAGACGGCTATTTTATCGCCCTCGCTTATCAGGCGGTATTCCTTTACCGCTTTTATAAATGGAATCCACAGTTGTTTGCGGTATTTTTTTATAATGCTTCTTTCAATAAGCTCATACTGCAAAAATGTACGCACATTAAAACCCCTCGTTTTATGGCTCAAAAAGCAGCTCGCATTTTTTGTTTACTTCACCTTTCATTAAAGGGAGCCAGTCTTTGCCTAAATGCATATCGTCGCCGTTTTCACGCTGAATTACTATATTTTTCACATTTCCTGAAAGCGTGTAGAAAGCAAAATCACCAATATGGTTTACATTTTTGGGAATAATTATTTCTGTAAGACTGTCACAATACGAAAAAGCGTCATCACCGATTTTTTCAAGACTTTCCGGAAAGGCGAAGTTTTTAAGGTTGCCGCATTTAATAAACGCCTTGTCCCCTATCTCCTCTAAACCATCGTTAAACTTAATTGCGTAGAGGTTACCGCATTGATAAAAGGCGTTGTTGCCGATTTTTCTGACACTTTCGGGTAAAACTGCCGCGCCGCCTTCGGTGTTGCCGTCAGCGTCAGTTTCGACAGATAAACTCCCATTAGGAAAAAAGAGCAATTCGCTCAAATCTTTCGTATAAAGTGTGCCGTTTACCGATACAAATACTGTGTTTTTTTCTGATACTTTTATTTCCTTTAATGAAGGGCAATTTACTATTCCCCAGTCTCCTATTATGCTTATGTTTTCACCGATAACAACAGTTTTAAGATATTCTGCGTTTGCTATGGCAAAATCCATAATTTCAACAACTTTTTCATCTTTGTAAGTATCGGGGACCGTAAAAGTATCCTGCAAGGAGCTGCCCTTAAAGCGGTATAACGCATAGCCGTTTTCTACAGGCTTAAACTTTAAGCTCTCCTGAGAGCCGTCTTTAAGCGTGCAGCCTGATACAAAAAGCAAAAGTGCGAGGACAAGACAAAATGATGCTATTTTTTTCATACGCTCTCGTAAACTCCTTTCTCTTCACGCACTTTGTTTTCTAAACGCTCTTTTTCGCGGTCTGAAAGCTCAGCTATTATCTCCCTGTGACGCTCTTCGCTAAGGTCATAAAAATGCCAAGGCAAAAGTGAAAGTATGCCGCCTATAATACTTATAATTATTGTGGCGAAAAACACCTTATTTCGTATAATGGGGTCAAATAAAACGGTCCAGTCTGAAGTGAAGCCAATCTTTGCATAAACGGCGGGAACAAGAAGTCCCGCAACGGAGCAAAACGGGGCAATAAACATATTGATTATATCCATAAAGCTTTCAAGCCTTTCGCCCGACAGATATTGCTGATAGTCCCAAATATCGGCGGAAATCCCCCTTTTTGAAATATCACCGACTTGAATTATAACGCGCGTAATATAAACAACAATAACAAGAAGTAAAAAACTGTTTAGGTAAACGGCGCCTATTTGAAGAATAGAGGCAATAATAGAGATGTAATTACTCATAAGCACAAGCCTTTTCTTGCCGAACTTTTTTGTAAAGTAGTTTGCCGTAAGGTAACCGGGAATATTTGCAGTGCCTATTACGGCGGCGTATATCCCTAAAATCCAGTCCTTTCTTAACATATAAATTGCCATTATAGTCGTAATCTCAATAGAGCCGCTTCTGAAATTGCCCAACATATTAGATATGTGTGTAAGCCAAACATATTTATTTTTAACAACTTCTTTCACGCCTTTTTTCAGGCTTATTTCAGGCCGTCTGTCAAAGTCAATAATAACGCGCTCTTTTACCTTAAATGCAAGGAAAAGCGACAACGGAGAGAAGAATAACATCGACAGCAATATAGGACCGCGGTATGAGCTAAGCTCTGTAAATCCGCCCGTAGCCGCCACTAAAATTGGCAGCACAATGCCCACAATAGAGGGGAATAAATTGTAAAGAAGCGAGCCGTATGACAGAATTTTTGTGCGCTCTGCCGTGTTTGGAGTTATAACATTTTCTATAAACCCTACTTGGTCGTTGTAGTTTGAGAAAAGCCCCCAGACGCTAAACATCAAATGCATAATCCAAAACCTTTGATGATACAGAAAGTTGCCGTATGGGAAATAGACGAGTACAATTGAGGTAAGGACAAACGGAATATAGTTTACGAATATCCAAGGCTTGTATTTACCGTATTTTGCGGCAAATCTTTTAAAAACGCCGATACGAAAATAGGAATATATAACCTGAATAAGAAGCCTTGTGCCAAGTATTTGCGGAAAAGCGGGCATAAGAAACTCAAAATATGCTTGCGGTACAAAAAAACAGGCAGCGCCGAATAGTACGAACATGAAGTTAACATAATTTATAATCTTCATCGTCTTTTTCGGCACATGCCCTAAATTATCAGTTATGAGCATATTTATGGGATTAAAAAGATAGGAAAGAATGGTGCCTAAAAGCCCTAACAGCACAAAGTCTTTCATAGCAAGCTTATAAATAGCTCCCACTAAAAAGCAGCCTGCCGTAAAACCTAAATGGCGCTCCGCCTCCCCTGCTCCCTGGCAGCCGCCTGCGCCCAATATGAAATAAAGGAATTCTTTATAAGAAACATATTCGCCTTCACGAGGCTCGTTCCAATGTGTTTTAACATCTTTAACGGTTCCTGCCGCTTTTTTTGCAGCAGTTTGTGAGAAAGCCTTTATTTTGCCCATTTTAGCTACTCCTTTTTACATAAATTCATTGTAACGGTACTTATGGATTTTTTGAAAATGGGTATAGTGCCGTCTTTTATATCTATCTTTTCAAGCTCACGCTTTTCGTCCGTAACATAAAGAAAAGCATTTTCACAATTATTTATTCGGCACTCCTTATCTTCATTTGTGTGGTTTATCACAATAACTACTGTTTTTTCGTCTTTACAAAATGCAAGTAGGCTTAAATCCTTATCGTCAGACGACACGCCTATTCTTACAAAACCTTTTGTAATAAACTTTGAGAAGTTGCCGAAAGCATAGTATCGTTTTGTCATCTCAAATGTTTTCGTATCTTCATTTATGTAAATCAAACCGTCGCAAAAATTCACTTCAGAAACGGCTATCCAGTGCTGCCACGATACAACATTTAATATTGAAATATCTTCATACATAATTTTAGCCTGAACGAGCGCAGAATTGATACCATAATCCCTGCCGCCTTGCATATGCGTCCATTCGCTCATTTTAAGCGGCATTTCCGGATACCTTTTATCCATATATTTTCTAAACCGTTTCATAAAGGCTATACGATTATTAATAAATGGCAGCGGCGCGTGAAGAAAATACGAATGAAAGTCAATAGCATCAATGTTTCTTTTCACCTTATCATCTTTAAGCAGTCCCCTTGTGTAGGATTTATTAAACCACCGAATATCTCCGTTTTCAGCACCGGAGAGCTTTAACCCTTTGAGCTGCGGTCGATTTTCCAGCTCATTCGCAAAAACCTTGAATAAAGCGGCAACCGAACGCGGTCTGTAATGGCAGCCCTCCTGACCGTGCTTTTCCGTCCAAACCCAAAGAGGCTCGTTTACGGGTGATAAGTAGTTTACAGGTACGCCCTGCTCTAAAAAATGTTCTATTACATCAAAGCAATATTTTGCAAAAGGAGAGTAGTTTTCCTTTGAAATGTTTTCACGCCAAGGTTTAAGAAGGCATGATTTGTGATTTTTCGTAAGCCGCTCCGGCGGAGAATTGCAAAAGAACACAATCTCGTCGGCGCCATTTTTAACGGCTTCTTTTAGTATAAATACAGCGTTTTTATCTCTTGACCAGTCGTAACCGCCGTCAGCGTCAAAGCTTTCCGCTCCTCTGTTGCCCTTACTAAAGGTGCAGCTATTAGAGTTTTTTGAGCCGCCGCCAAGATTATAGCGGTAGCAAGTCATTCCAATGCCGCTGTCCTTATTATAAAGCAGCTCCATAATTCTTTCACGGCAGGGCTTGCCGCTTTC
>JAAZGX010000053.1 GCA_012511005.1 Clostridiales bacterium | reverse complement strand
GGGATAAAGGTCTTTTATATAAAGGATTTAAAATAGTTCCTTACTGTCCGCGCTGCGGCACTCCTCTTTCCACGCAGGAGGTTGCGCAAGGGTATAAGGAAATTAAAGAGCGTTCGGCATATGTGCGCTTTAAGCTAAAGGACGAGGACTCTTTTTTCCTTGCGTGGACGACTACGCCATGGACGCTGCCCTCTAATGTTGCGCTTTGTGTGAACCCTGACGAGCTGTATATTAAACTGAAATCCGCAAAAGACGGGCTTATTTATTGTGTGGCAAAAGAACTTTCTGAGAGTCTTTTTGAGGAAGGATTTACGGCTATTGATGAATTTACCGGAAAAGAGCTTGAATATAAAGAGTACGAGCCATTGTTCGATTTTGTTAAAAATACCGATAAAAAAGGCTTTTATGTTACTTGCGATACATTTGTAACGCTTTCAGACGGTACAGGTATTGTTCATATTGCCCCTGCATTTGGTGAGGATGATGCAAATGTGGGAAGAAAATATGATTTACCGTTCGTTCAACTTGTAGACAATGCCGGAAATATGACGGCGGAAACTGATTGGGTTGGTGTATTCTGCAAAGATGCTGATAGAGAAATTCTTATTGACCTTGAAAAAAGAGGGCTTCTTTTCAGCTCTCCCCCGTTTACACACAGCTATCCGCACTGTTGGCGTTGTGACACACCATTAATATATTATGCAAGGGATTCATGGTATATTAAAATGACAGAGGTTAGAGATAATCTTGTAGCAAATAATGATACTATAAACTGGATTCCCGAAAGCATAGGCAAAGGGCGTTTTGGTGACTGGATTAAAAATGTTCAGGACTGGGCAATAAGCAGAAACCGTTATTGGGGTACCCCCCTTAATATTTGGGAATGTGAATGCGGCAGCAGGCTTTCAGTAGGCTCTATTACAGAGCTTAAAAAACTTAGCGGCAACTGTCCCCCCGATATTGAGCTGCACCGCCCTTATATTGATGAGGTTACAATTAAATGTGACAAGTGCCAAGGCGAAATGAAGCGCGTCAGCGAAGTTATTGACTGTTGGTACGACAGCGGCGCTATGCCTTTTGCTCAGCACCATTATCCATTTGAGAATAAGGAGCTTTTCGAGCAGCAGTTCCCCGCGGACTTTATTTCGGAAGCCGTTGACCAGACAAGAGGTTGGTTTTACTCACTTCTTGCCATTTCAACGCTTATTTTCGACAAAGCACCTTATAAAAATGTACTTGTTTTAGGTCATGTTCAAGATGAAAACGGTCAAAAAATGTCAAAATCTAAAGGTAATGCCGTTGACCCGTTTGAGGCGCTTGAAGCATATGGCGCTGACGCTATTCGCTGGTACTTTTACACAAACTCCGCGCCGTGGCTTCCAAACCGTTTCCACGGCAAGGCAGTTATAGAGGGGCAACGCAAATTTATGGGTACGCTTCTTAACACTTATGCGTTTTTCGTACTATATGCGAATATAGATAAATTTGACGCCTCTAAATACACTCTCGACTATAATGAATTAGCCGTTATGGATAAATGGCTGCTTTCAAAGCTCAATACGCTAATAGACACGGTTGACGGTTTTCTTGCCTCTTATGCCATTCCCGAAGCGGCGAAAGCACTTATGAATTTTACAGATGATTTGAGTAATTGGTATGTGCGAAGAGGGCGCGAGCGATTTTGGGTACAAGGGCTTCCGTTAGATAAAGTTAATGCGTATATGACGCTTTACACCGCTTTAGTTACTGTGGCAAAGCTTTCTGCCCCTATGATACCTTTTTTGGCAGAGGATATTTATAGAAACCTTGTTTGCTCTATTGACGAAAACGCACCCATAAGCGTTCATCTTTGCGATTATCCCGTTTCCGATTTTTCTCTTATTGATAATGAGCTTGAAAAAAATATGGACGAGGTATTAAAAATTGTTATCCTTGGACGCAGTGCAAGAAACGGCTCGGCAGTTAAAAACAGACAGCCTCTTTCAAGAGTTCTCGTTTCGTCAGGGCACACTCTTTCTGACGAGTTTTTAAGCATTATAAAAGATGAGTTAAACATTAAATCCGTAGAGTATGTTGACGGTACGGGACAGTTTATTTCATACAGCTTTAAGCCGCAGTTAAAAACGGTGGGACCGAAATATGGCAAGCTTTTAGGTGCTATACGCCAATCGCTTATAGAAATAGACGGCGATGAGGCTAAAAAACAGCTTGATGATGAAGGCGCGTTAAAGCTTCAAGCAGGCGATGAAACCGTCACTCTTGAAGCTGAGGATTTAATCATTGAAACCGTTCAAAGAGAAGGCTTTTATGCCGTTTCTGAAAATGCCGTTACAGTCGTGCTTGATACTTCGCTCACAGAGGTTTTAATTGAGGAAGGCTTCGTAAGAGAAATTATATCAAAAATCCAGACCATGCGAAAAGAAGCAGACTTCAATGTTATGGATAGGATTAATATAATATATTCCGAAAATGACGCCATTAAAAATATCATTGAAAAAAATACCGATGAAATTAGTAATGATGTTCTTGCTGACAGTATTGTAACGGGCACTCCCATAGGCTTCATAAAAGAGTGGGATGTTAATGGAGAAAATGTTACTTTTGGCGTCGCCAAGGCATAAATAATTACAATATAGCGTATTTTGCCGTTATGTATTTTGTACATAACGGCAATCTTTTGTTACATTTGTAACAATGTATTGACAATATTGGGTAATATGTAGTATAACTTTGTTAAATAATTAAACAAATTTGAAAGGTGAACTTGATATGAGAGATGTATTTAATTTTTCCGCAGGTCCCTCAATGCTTCCGGAGGAGGTACTGAAAATAGCCGCCTTAGAAATGCTTGACTATAAAGGCTCACAGCAATCCGTTATGGAAATGTCTCACCGCTCAAAGCTTTTTGACGGTATCATTAAAGAGGCAGAGGCGCTTCTTCGCGAGCTTATGGAAATTCCCGATAATTATAAGGTACTGTTTTTACAAGGCGGTGCTTCAGCTCAGTTTTCAGCTATTCCCCTAAACTTTATGAATGGCAGTGGAAAAGCGGACTATATCATTACGGGACAATGGGCGAAAAAAGCGTATGAGGAAGCTCAAAAATACGGTGATGTTAAAGCTGTTGCTTCTTCAAAGGATAAAACATTTTCATATATACCGAAAACAAAAAAAGAAGATTTCAGAAAAGATGCCGATTACGCTTATATTTGCTTAAATAACACAATTTACGGTACTGTATATAAAGAAATTCCCGATACGGGCGGCATTCCCTTGATAGCAGATATTTCGTCAAACTTTCTTTCCGAGCCTCTTGATGTTTCAAAGTTTGCTATGGTTTACGGCGGCGCACAAAAAAATATTGCTCCCGCAGGGCTTGTAATAGCTATTATACGCGAGGATATGTTAGGCGGCGCGCGTGACATTACACCGACGATGATGGACTATAAGATTATGTCAGACAATGACTCGCTTTACAACACTCCCCCCTGCTATACAATTTATATCTGCAAGCTTGTGCTTGATTGGATAAAGTCAATTGGCGGGCTTTCTGCTATGAAAGAGAGAAATGAGAAAAAGGCAAAGCTTCTTTATGATTTTCTTGATAACAGCAAGTTGTTTAAGGGCACAGTCGCAAAAGAGGACCGTTCACTTATGAATGTGCCTTTTATAACGGGCAGTGATGACCTTGATGCTAAATTCGTAAAAGAAGTGACAGAGGCAGGGCTTGTAAACCTTAAAGGTCACCGTTCCGTTGGCGGCATGAGAGCCTCTATATATAACGCTATGCCTTATGAGGGCGTTCTAAAGCTCGTAGAGTTTATGAAAAACTTTGAAAAAGAAAATCTTTAAGGAGTTGCACTTATGTATAATATATTAACGCTCAATAAAATTTCTAAAAATGGACTTGCAAGATTTAATAAGGATAAATTTGCAATAGGCGACGACACAGAAAATCCTGACGGTATTATTGTCCGCTCCGCTACAATGCACGATATGACTTTATCGGAAAATCTTCTTGCCATAGCAAGAGCAGGCGCAGGCGTAAACAATATACCTATTGATAAATGCACTGAAAAAGGTATTGTGGTTTTTAACACGCCGGGCGCTAACGCAAATGCCGTAAAAGAGCTTGTAATTACCGCTCTTTTATTAAGCTCACGCAAAATAATCCCCTCTATTGACTGGTGCAAAACACTAAAGGGTCAAGGGGACGATGTACCGAGCCTCGTCGAAAAAGGCAAAAGCGCCTTTGTAGGTCCTGAAATATACGGAAAAACGCTTGGCGTTGTAGGTCTTGGGGCTATTGGCGTACTCGTTGCCAATGCAGCACACGCCCTTGGTATGGAGGTTTTGGGCTATGACCCATTTCTTTCTGTCGATGCGGCCTGGAACCTTTCTCATTCTATAAAACACATAAATAATTTGGATGAGCTTATTGAAAAGTCTGATTATATATCACTGCACCTTCCGCTTAATAACGATACGAGGGGCATGATAAATAAAGGCAGCATTAAAATGATGAAAGACGGCGTAAGAATAATGAACTTTGCAAGGGGCGAGCTTGTAAACAGCGAAGATTTGCTAACGGCTATGAGAGACGGCAAAATAACGGCTTATGCCACGGACTTCCCCGATGATAATTTAATAGACGAAAGCGGCGTAATTGCAATACCGCACCTTGGCGCTTCCACTCCGGAATCAGAGGAAAACTGCGCCTCTATGGCATCCTTACAGCTTGCGGATTTTTTAGAAAGCGGCAATATTACAAACTCTGTCAACTTCCCCAATGTAGAACTGCCAAAGCCTGACGGCGCAAGAATTGCAATCATTCATGACAATATCCCGAATATGATAAATCAAGTGACGGCGGCATTTTCAAAGGAAAGCGTAAACATTGAAAATCTTGTCAACAAATCAAAGGGGAATATTGCATATACGCTAATAGACACCGAGAATATTATATCTGAGAGCATTCTCGACATCTTAAAAAAGATTGATTGCGTTAAAAAAATAAGGGTTATAAAGTAACATAAAAATTTGACCGTGCCTTTAAAAAAGGTACGGTCTTTTTTTATCATTTTATTTATCGCTAAGTAATTTATTCAGCTCATCTCTGAAAGTGTTAATATCCTTAAACTGCCTGTAAACAGAGGCAAAACGCACATATGCCACTTCATCTATCTCTTTTAGCTTTTGCATGACAAGCTCGCCTATCTTTGTGGAGTTTACCTCTCTGTCAAGCGAGTTTTGAAGTTCCGTTTGAATAGCGTCTATTGACTTTTCAATAGTGTCTAAAGATACGGGTCTTTTCTCACATGCCCTTAACATCCCCGCAAGAATTTTATCCCTGTCAAACACTTCTCTTGACTTGTCCTTTTTTACGACGACAATAGGCACGGTTTCAATAATCTCATATGTCGTAAACCTTTTTGTACAGCTTATACATTCTCGTCGGCGGCGGATACGCTCGCCCTCGTCAGTAGGGCGGGAATCTATGACCTTGCTTTCTTCATAAGCGCAAAACGGACATTTCATAAAGCGCAACCCCTTTCAATCTAAAGCTACAACTTCAACAATAATCTATAGAGATATCATATCATCATTTTCCATTGTTTTCAAGTCTTTCCTTGTATAGGCGCCTTAATTTATCGTGTGACACAAAAATCTCGTCCTCATTCTTATAGCTCGTGCTGTAAAGCTCTATTGTATAGTCGCCTTTATAACCAACCTTTTCTAAGCTGTTAAAAAGATGCAAATAATCAAAGTCACCCGTTAATGGCGGAATACAATCTCGTTTTTGATTATGGTCGCTTAAATGCACATGCACGATGTCTTTACCGACTGCCGAAATAAAATCATCCGGCGAACCCCCTGCTCTGTACGCTTGTTTAATGTCAAGAACCATATAAAACAGGTCACCAAGAGCTTCTTTCATTTTAAGTATAAACTCCGGACTTTCCGATAAATAATGCACAATATTTTCTTGTGCAACTTTTAACCCAAATGTTTTAGAAATAGCAGAAAGCTCGCCGAAACGCTCAAAATATTCCTCATGAAAAATTGAAAGCGACGGCTTTCCCCCGTGGATTACGAGTATATTTGCACCTATTATATTCATAACTTCAAAATACCGTTTATATAGCTCAAGCGTATCGTAAAACCTGCGCTTATACGAGCTAAAAAGAGAATAAGACTCCGAGAAAGAAGCAAACGGGTGCAAAGAGGT
>JAAZGX010000052.1 GCA_012511005.1 Clostridiales bacterium | reverse complement strand
TATAGAAAGGATACGGTATATGTCAAAATTAGTTATTGTTGAGTCGCCGACTAAAGCGTCAACCATTAAAAAATATCTTGGAGCAGGTTATGAGGTTGTAGCCTCTGTGGGTCATGTGAGGGACCTCCCCGCCGCAAAGCTAAGCGTCGATGTTAAAAATGATTTTGCCCCTAAATATGCAATTATCAGCGGGAAAGAAAAGATTGTAAAAGAGATTAAAGACAAAATGGAGAAAAGTGAGCAAGTGTATCTTGCCACAGACCCTGACCGTGAGGGCGAGGCTATTTCGTGGCATCTTGCTATACTTCTTGGGCTTGATATAACCGAAAAAAACAGAGTGAAGTTTAACGAGATTAATAAAAACACCGTCAAAAAGGGGATAAGCAACCCTGAATCCATAGATTTAGGGCTCGTCAATGCGCAGCAAGCACGAAGAATTCTTGACAGGCTCGTCGGTTATAAATTAAGCCCGTTTATTTCGCAAAAAATAAGGAGAGGGCTTTCCGCAGGGCGAGTGCAAAGCGTAGCCGTAAGAATGATTGCGGACAGAGAAGCGGAAATAAATGCTTTCATACCGGAGGAGTTCTGGTCGCTTGAGGCAAAGCTGCTCGTCAATCGCAGGCAGTTTACGGCATCTTTCGTAGGTGACGAAACGGGCAAAATCAAGCTTTTGAGCAAAGAGGGTACAGATACTATAATTAATCGCCTCAGTAATGCCGATTATACGATAGCCTCAATTAAAAAAGGGCAAAGAAAAAGGCAGCCCTCGCCGCCTTTTATAACATCATCACTCCAGCAAGAGGCGTCAAGGCGACTTGGTTTTCAACCGCAAAGGACAATGAAAATAGCGCAGGAGCTATACGAGGGTATAACGATAAAGGGAATAGGCTCAACCGGTCTTATCACATATATGAGAACGGATTCGCTTCGTATAAGTGATGAGGCAAGGGCAGACGCAAACAAGTATATTGAGGAAACATACGGCAGCTCATATTTGCCTGAAAAGCCGCGGTATTTCAAGTCAAGGTCAAATTCGCAAGACGGGCATGAGGCTATTCGCCCCTCTGTTATTACAATTACACCTGAAAGCGCGAAAGGCAGCTTAACGGCAGACCAGTATAAACTTTACAACCTAATTTACAAACGCTATCTTGCAAGCCTTATGGCGGCGTCTATTCAGAATACCGTAAAAGTTGAAATAAAAGCTGTAGGGGAACAGGACAAGGGTACAGAAAGGTACTGCTTGTTTTCTGCAAGCGGATATTCCGTAAGATTTGATGGATTTACAGTCATATATGAGGACAGCACAGACGATAACGATGAAAAAGAGGGCAAACTCCCTCCAATGAAAGAAACGGACGAGCTTAAAATGAAAGAGCTTATTCCGGCACAGCATTTTACACAACCGCCCGCAAGATATACAGAGGCGTCACTCATAAAAGCGCTTGAGGAAACGGGCGTCGGCAGACCAAGCACATATGCCTCAATAGTAAGCACGATAATTAAAAGAGAATATGTCGAAAAAGAGAAAAAGCAGCTAAAACCGACAGAGCTTGGAATGGCGACAACGGGACTTCTTAAAGACAGATTTCCTAAAATAGTCAACACAAAGTTTACTGCCTCTATGGAAACAAAGCTTGACGAGGTAGAAAACGGCAAATGTGATTATATTGAAATGCTTCACGAATTTTATAACGAGTTTGATGAAACCTTGCAAAAAGCAAAAACAGATATGGCAGGGCAGAAAATTAGGCTTGAAAGCGATATTACCGATATTCCGTGTGAAAAATGCGGTCAAAATATGGTTATTAAAGTCGGTCGTTTCGGAAAGTTTCTTGCCTGCCCCGGCTATCCCGATTGTAAAAACACAAAACCCATCATAGAAAAGACCGAGGCATTTTGTCCGCGTTGCGGCGGTGATATAATAGGTAAAAGGTCTAAAAAAGGGTATGCGTTTTTTGGCTGCTCAAATTATCCGGAATGTAATTTTATGACTTGGGACAAACCTACGGGTGAAGCTTGCCCCAAATGCGGAAAATCACTGTTTAAGGGCAGGGGCGGCGTTATATCCTGCGGCAGTGAGGAGTGCG
>JAAZGX010000296.1 GCA_012511005.1 Clostridiales bacterium | reverse complement strand
TAATGCTGAGTACGGGACCGAAAATTTCCTCGTTGCCAAGCACCATATCCTCAGTTACATTATCAAAAATCGTGGGTCCTATATAGTAACCGCCATTAAAGTCAGGCACATCGGGATTTCTGCCGTCCAGCACGAGAGCGGCGCCCTCTTTTATGCCGCTTTCTATTGCCTCTAACACTTCTTTATAATGCGATTTATATGTAATAGGGCCGAGCCTTGAATTTTCGTCATACGCGGGACCGATTTTAAGAGCCTTGGCAAGCTTTGTAACCTCTGCCACAAATTCATCCGCAATACTTTCCTCAACACAGCAAGCGGTAAGAGCCATACAACGCTGACCGGCGCAGCCAAAAGCAGAGTTTATAACGCCGGCAGCCGTTCTTGAAATAGGCGCGTCAGCAAGAATAAGAGCGTGATTTTTTGCTTGTGTAAGGCATTGTACACGCTTTCCTGCTTTTGCCGCTCTCTCATAAATTATCTTGCCGACAGGCGTAGAGCCCACAAATGTTATACCCTTTACATCAGGGTGGTCAAGAAGCGTATTTATTTCATTTCGAGAGCAAGTTACGACATTTAATACACCGTCGGGAAGCCCCGCCTCTTTATAAAGCGCCGCTATTTTAAGGGCGGTTTTAGGTGTAATGCTTGCCGCTTTTAGAACCATTGTATTGCCGCTTGCAATACAAACGGGTGCCATCCAGCCAAAAGGAATCATAGCGGGGAAGTTTACGGGGACTATACCTGAAAAAACTCCTATTGGCTCTCTGTAAAGCACAGTGTCATAGCCCTTTGAAGTGTCCATAATACTGTCGCCCATCATCTGAGTTATAACTTGTGTGGCAAGCTCCGTACCCTCGGCGGCTTTTAAGACATCACCCTCCGCCTCACTTAAAACCTTGCCGTTTTCTTTAGCGACACAGAGCGTCAGCTCCTCTAAGTTTTCAAGTATAAGACTTCTAACCTTAAAAAGAACCTGCGCCCTTTTAACGGCAGGCGTTGCGCTCCACGCGGGAAAAGCAGCTTTAGCGGCGGCTATAGCCTCTAACACCTCATCATTTGTACAGCAGGGAGCCTGTCCCGCTTTTTCACCCGTGCTTGGGTTAAAAAGGTCGTACCAAACATCGGTTTTAGAGTCTTTATACTCTCCGTTAATAAAATATTTTAATCTTTCAGTCACATTAATCCTCCTATAATCCTGCCTTTTCGGCTATATATCTTCTTGCTTTTACGGCATATTCAAACGGGTTTGCAATTGCAGGGTCCTGCTCTGCCTCTACTAAAACATAACCCTCATAGTCGTTTTTAGCGAGTACTTCAAAAATAGGCACAAAATCAATAGCGCCGTCACCCGGTACTGTGAATGTACCCATTCTTACGCCCTCAAGGAAACTCTTTTTCTCGTCCTTGACTTTTTTAATTACATCAGGGCGAATATCCTTTAAGTGAACATGCTTTATTCTGTCTATATATTTTTTGAGTATATACATATAATCCTCACCGCAATAAGCAAGATGCCCCGAGTCAAAAAGCAGATTGAAAAGTGCAGGGTCTGTGTTTTCCATCATCCTGTCAATTTCTGCGGCGGTTTGAACTACTGTTCCCATATGGTGGTGAAATGTGAGTGTAATTCCCATATCTTTTGCTGCTTTACCAAGCTTATTAAGTCCCGTGCAAAGTAAGTCCCATTCCTCGTCATTCATAATATGCTTTGCCTCAAAAATCGGAAGGGAAGCGCCTTGAATAGAATTGCCCTGCTCCGATACGCCGACAACCTTAGCGCCCATTTCTTTTAAAAAGGTAATATGCTCTATAAAACCCTTTTCCGTTTCATGGTAAGGCTTTGTGGTAAGAAATGTTGAAAACCATGCGTTACAGATTTCCATACCTCTTAAATCAAGCGCCTTTTTTAATTCCCTTACATCTTTTGGATACTTGTTTCCGACCTCGCACCCCGTAAAGCCCGCAAGAGCCATTTCGGATACGCATTGCTCGAATGTGTTTTCACTGCCAAGGTCAGGCATATCGTCATTTGTCCAACCAATAGGGGCAATTCCAAGTTTGATTTTGCTTTTGTTTAACATCAATATTTCCTCGCTTTTTTAAGATTTCTGTCTTTATCCTCATATGCCTGTTTTACGGCTTCGCTTTTTGAAGTTGAAGAAATTCCCACATGCCACCAAGCGCCGTAACCGTCAGTCATAGTTTTCGGCAGTACTTTTATATCAATAAGAGTTGATACCGTCTGCTTTTTACTGTCAATTAGCGCTTCCTTTAGCTCGTCAAGCGTTCTTGCCGTATATGTTTTAACGCCATAAGACTCGGCATTTTTAGCATAGTCAATACATAAAAGCTCGCCCTGAAGCTTACCGTCCTTATCCCTTTTTCTAAACTCTGTTGCAAGACTTCCTATGCCGCTTGACATTTGCAGGTTGTTTATACAGCCAAAAGAAGCATTATCAAACAAAAGCACATTAATTTTCATGCCCTCTTGTATGGAGGTTACAAGCTCGCTGTGAAGCATTAGATAACTGCCGTCTCCTGCGAAAGCGTACACCTCTTTATTAGGACAAGCAAGCTTCGAGCCGAGAGCGCCGGCTATTTCATATCCCATACAAGAGTAGCCGTATTCCATATTATAAGAATAAAGCGACTCCGTAGTCCACATTCTTTGAAGGCAGCCCGGTAAAGAGCCGGAGGAGCCTACGGCTATTGAATTTTTATCAATAAGCTCTCTAATAAGCGCGACGGCGGCGGTTTGCGTAATAATACCGCCCGTCTTTTCCACGAACTCCGGAATAGTCTTTTTATCAAAAGCAGAAATAAGCGGCTTAAAGTCTTTGTCATATCTATAAGCGGCAAGACGCTCCATTTCAATATCCCAATCCTCTTTAGCCTTTTTAATTTCTTCTTTATACTCTGATTTATAATTATGAAGAGAAAGCTTTTCGCATAAAGAAAGTAAAGATAGCTTTGCGTCCGCAACGAGTTTTACGGAATCAAGCTTGTATGTATCAAAACGGTTCGTATTAATCGTAATAAACCTTGCGTTATCAGCAAAAAGGGATTTTGATGCCGTTGTAAAGTCTGAAAGGCGTGAGCCTACGGCGATTATAACATCAGCCTCTTTCGCTAAACGGTTGCCCGATAAGTTGCCCGTAACACCAACTCCGCCAAGATTATAAGGAGAAGATGAAGGTGTTGCAGATTTTCCGCTTTGCGTTTCACCAAAAGGAATATTAAAGTCATGAGAAAAGCGCAGCAGAGCTTCACCCGCTTCGGAGTATCTAACGCCGCCGCCGCAAATAATATAAGGCTTTTTAGCGTTTAGTATTACATCAATAACTTCAGAAACTTCCTCACGAGAGGGGACAATACGCGTTATGTTATGTACTCTTTTCTCAAAAAAGCTACCGGGAAAGTCAAAGCTTTCACCGCCCACATCCTGCGGCAGAGAAATGCAGACAGCACCTGTGTTTGCCGTATCCGTCAAAACACGCATAGCGTTTATCATAGCGCTCATAAGCTGCTCCGGGCGTGAAACCCTGTCCCAATAACGGCACACAGGCTTATATGCGTCATTCGTCGTAACGCTTAATGAATAGGGTTGCTCAAACTGCTGAAGCACAGGGTCCGGTTGGCGGCAGGCAAATGTGTCCGCCGGAATTAAAAGTAACGGAATATTATTTACAGTAGCCGTTGCGGCGGCAGTTATCATATTGGCGGCGCCGGGACCTATTGACGAGGTGCAAGCAATAATTTTTCTGCGGTTATGCTGCTTTGCAAAAGCCGTTGCAGCATGAGCCATTCCCTGCTCATTTTTGCCTTGATACACGGTTAAATCACCGCTGTCCTCATCAAGCGCTTGCCCAAGTCCGCAAACGATACCATGACCGAATATAGTAAAAATCCCGTCTACAAACTTTTCTTCCTTACCGTCAAAGCTTATATATTGATTATCAAGAAACCGGACGAGCGCCTGACCTGTTGTGAGTAGTGGCATAAAAAACCCTCCTAAAATTTATTTGCTGTTGGCAAGCCATTCATAGCCGTCTGCATAAATTCTTGTTTTATCCCATGGGTTGCCGTCAAGGTGGCGAATGAGCCAAACATAATACATTGTAAACCCGGGGGCGACTACTTGCTGGTGGGCGCTGCCGCCTTTTATAGCACAGTAGCTGCCGTCTGTACTCTTATGTACATCATCGCCTAAAAAGCAAG